>JALYPS010000511.1 GCA_030856285.1 Pseudomonadota bacterium | reverse complement strand
CGGTGATGTCGGACGGATTGCGGCGCGCGATCCGGTCCATGGCCATGGCGAAGCGTCGGTCGCGCGATCCTTTCAGGCCCGAATAGCGCTGGACCAGTGCGTCAATCATCTGGCGCTGCATCGGCGTGGCGCGGCGCGCCAGCCGGCGGGCTTCGCGCGCGGCCCTCAGGGCGGCGGACTGGCTGTCGTCATCATTGCCGCCGCCGTTCAGATTGGGGCCAAGCGCCCAGGCCTCGCCCCAGGCGCACATTCCGCAGGTCGGATCGAGCAAGCGCGCCTTGCGGAAGGCGCGCACCGATTCCTTGTGCTCGAACGCCCAGCGCAGCCGGACACCGTGATTGAACCAGGCCTGGGCCTCGGGAATGGTTGTATCGACAGCGAACCCGCCGGTTCCGAAACCCTCCACCATGACCATGTCGGCGACCGGCGTGCCGGTATTGGCCGAGACGGCGGGGCCGCAAACCTGGGGCCGTTCGATCCGATCCAGCGCGGCGCGTTCTGCGGTCGCATCGGCGACGGCGACAGGCCCGATCAGCGAGACAGTCAGGGCAACGCCGGCCATCAGAAGTGTGCGCATGATCGGGGCCTCCCCTGCCCTCGCCGCCACCTTGTCGCGAAAGCCGACGTTCGCCAAGTCGGGATCAGCCGCAGGCCACGCTCTCAATGATCCCGGTGGCCTCGTTGAACCGCACGTTCAGGCGGTCAGGCCGCAGATCCTTGGTGATCGGACAGGTGGTGCAGACGATGCGGACATTAGCGCCCTGCGGAAAGGACACGGCACCGACATGGCTGCCGATCAGCGATCGGGCGGCCTCGGCATTGCACTGCTGCGGGATCGGCGTCTGGTCCGGTGACGGGTCGACCGGGGCGCAGGCCGCCAGCGTCAGGCCGGACACGGTCAGGATCAGGGCCCTCACCCGCAATTGACCTCGCGGATCACGCCGGTGGCTTCATCGAACAGGATGTTCAGCCGCGCAGGACTATAATCGAACGTCACCGGACAGGTGGTGCAGGTCACCCTCCAGGATTCGTTGGCCGGCCGGGGCGGCAGCTCGGTGCGATTGCGGCCGATATAGCGCTGATACCGGTCAGCCCGGCACTGGTTGGGGCTGTCGGACGGGGGGACAGGGCCGCCGTCCTCCACGGGTGCACAGGACGCCGCCAGCAGTCCGCTGGCGGCGAGGATGAAGATCAAGGATTTCATCGGTTTCGATTCCCTCTGATAGACGTCAGCCACAACGGACCTGCTCGATAATTCCCGTCCGCTCGTTGAAGAAGATGTTCAGGCGTTGCGGCGAGTAGTCCTCGGTCACCGGGCAGGTGGTGCAGGTCACGCGCCAGATCTCGTTGGTCGGTTTGGGCGGGAGTTCAGAGCGGTGGCGGCCGATATAGCGCTGGTACTGGTCAGCCCGGCACTGTTCCGGCCCGTCCGCCGGAGGAACCGGCCTGGGGGCGTTATCGCGGCTGACCGCCGGCGTCGTCGGATTGCGGCTCGGGGCCGTCTGCGGAGACGCGTTGTCCTCCGCAGGCGCAGGCGCGCAGGCGGTCATCAGACCGGCGGCGGCGAAGGCGAGGATGAGGGTCTTCATTCGGCGGGCTCTCCCTTTGATGGCGTCAACCGCAGCGGACCTGTTCGACGATTTCGGTCTGTTCGTCGAAAAAGATGTTCAGACGCTGGGGCGAGTATTCTTCGGTGATCGGGCAGGTTGTGCAGGTGACGCGGCGGTTCACAACATCTACGGGAACGGGGATTTCCACTTTTGGTTTCCCGACGAGCCATTGAAGCTCGCCCGCCCGGCACATGTCAGCGGTGGGGTTGGCCGGTCGTGAGCCGGTAGGCTGATTGAGCTGGGCCTGTTCGATCGCACGCGGAGCCGGGGCGTCGGATGCGGGCGTCGAACAGGCGGCGAGCGCGAGAAGTGCGATCAGGCCGCCTTTTCCCAGCGCCCTTCCGGGGACTGCTTCCAGTAAGCCAGCTCGGCGCCCTCGTCCTTCAGCGCCTTCCATCGGACCCGCGCGCCCGCCAGAGCAGCTTCGTCCCGCCCGTCGAAGATGATGAAACATCGCTCGAAGCCTTTCGTGTCGCCCAGTTCTGAGCCGTCCACAATGAACAGCGCCTGAGCGGCGTTCGGGTTCTCATGCGATTCGGTCAGCAGGATGGGCTGGCGCGCGGCATCTGGCCCGGGCGCGCGGCCATGGGCCAGAAAGCTGTCGTCGCGATACGTCCACAGCCGCTCATCGATATCGTCGAGCAAACGGGCGTCGGCGGCGCGCACCAGCGCCCGCCAACCCCGCTCGCGGGTCTTCTCCATCAGTCCGGGCAGCACCTGTTCGAGGGTCGACCGCTCAAGGTGGTAGAACCAGATTTCCGGTTTGGCGTCAGACACCCGGCTCTACCTTTTCAGAGACTTACGACTCGTAGCTATCGGCCACCATTCGGTCGAGCGTGCGCACGCCCCAGCCGACGGCGCCGTCAGGAACGGTCGGATTGCGGCTGTCCTTGACCCAGGCGGTCGGGGCGATGTCGATGTGGGCCCACGGCGTGCCGTTGGTGAAACGCTGCAGGAACAGGGCCGCGGTGATCGAGCCCCCGGCGCGGCCGTTGCCGGTGTTCTTCACATCGGCGATCGGGGTGTCGATGTGACGCTCGTAGAAGGACGGGATCGGCATCCGCCAGGCGTTCTCCCCGACCTTGGGACCGGCGGCGAGGAAGTTGTTCGCCAGTTCGTCCGAGTTGGAGAACACGCCCGCGTATTCGAGACCGAGGGCCACGATCATGGCGCCCGTCAGGGTAGCCAGGTCGAGCATGAATTTCGGCTGGAACCGCTCCTGGGTGTACCACAGGCAGTCCGCCAGGACGAGGCGACCCTCGGCGTCGGTGTTCAGAATCTCGACCGACTGGCCCGAGAGCGACATGACCACGTCGCCCGGGCGCTGGGCGTTCCCATCGGGCATGTTTTCGACCAGGCCGATGACGCCGACCACATTGACCTTGGCCTTGCGGCCGGCGAGCGCATGCATGAGGCCGACCACGGCGGCCGAGCCGCCCATGTCCCACTTCATCTCTTCCATGCCGTCGGCCGGCTTGATCGAGATGCCGCCGGTGTCGAAGGTCACGCCCTTGCCGACGAAGGCGATAGGCTGGTCGCCCTTCTTGCCGCCGTTCCACTTCATGATGACGACCTGGCTGTCGCGCACGCTCCCCTGACCGACGGCCAGCAGGGTGCGGAAGCCGAGCTTCTCGAGCTCCTTCTCGCCGAGGACCTCGACTTCGAGGCCCCGCTTTTCGAGGGCTTTCACGCGCTTCGCATATTCTTCCGGGTAGAGGACGTTGGCCGGTTCGGCGACGAGGTCACGCGCGAATTCGACCGCCGTGGCGACCGCGGAATAGGCGGCCCAGGCGGCGTCGGCGGCCTTCACATCGGCGGCGACCACCTTGATGGTCTCGATCGACGGCGCCTTCTCGGGCTTGAGCGTGGTGCGATATTTGAGGAAGCGGTAGGCGGCCAGACGGGCGGCGAAGGCGGCGCGCGCAGCCTGATCAGCGGACAGGTGCGCGGCGTCGATGGTCAGGGCGGTCGCGCCCGACAGCTTGACGGCGTGATAGGCGGCGCCGGCGGCGGCCTCGAGCGCGAGGTCGTCGAATTTGGCCGCCTCGCCCGCGCCGCTGAGCACAATGGCGCCGGCCTCGACCCCGGCCGGGGCGGCGATCATGAGGGTGCTGTTGGAACCGCCGGTGAAGCGGCCAGCCTTCATCGCCTTCGTCAGGGCGCCGGAGGTCGCGGTGTCGAGCTGGGGACCCATGCCGGAGAGGACCCGACCTTCATGGACCAGAACGGCCAGAACCTCAGCAGCGCCCGCGGACGCGACGAACTCGATCTTCATTTACTACTCCCGCCGGGCGATACGCCCCGGCTCTGTGTCGATGGGATGAGCGCGCGCGGTTCCACCGGCGCGTTCGGGTGTGTATTAGATGCTCTCCCTCCCCGCCGCCTGCAACCGGCGATTTCCTGCCGCATATGACCCTGATTCAAGGCTATCTCTTCCGGCAGATCGCCCGCCCCGTCGTGGGCGCATGCGCCGCGCTGGCTGGAATCGGCATCCTGAGCCAGAGCCTCGATCAGCTGGAAGTCATTGTCGAGCGAGGCCAGAGCATCTGGGTCATGGTCAAGCTGACCCTGCTGGCGGTGCCGCAATTGCTGGCCGTCATCATCCCGATCGGCCTGTTTGTCGGCGCCCTGATCGCCCTGACGCGTCTGCAGCGCGAGCAGGAGCTGACGGCGGTGTTCGCATCCGGCGTGACGCGCTGGTCGGCAATCCGTCCCGCCGTGCGAATCGCGGCCATCGCGGCGCTCCTGACACTGGTGGTCACGACCGTGGGCCAGCCCTGGGCCCAGCGCCAGTCGCGGGCTGAGGCCTTCGCCGTCCGCACGGATCTGGCGGCCCTGCTGATCGAGGAAGGTCAGTTCGTCCAGGGGCCGAACGGGCTGACGGTCTATGTCCAGCAGATTGAGCAGAACGGACTGCTCAAGAACCTGTTTGTCTATCTGGAAGAGGGAGACAAGGTCACCACCTGGGATGCCGCGGAGGCCCGCTTCACCCGTATCGACGACCAGCCCTATCTGACGCTGCTGAACGGATCGTGGCAGCGCTATTCGTCGCGCGGGGTGCTGGAGTATTTCTCCTTCGGCCGCAACGACGTGCCGCTGGCGCAGTATACCGAGGTGACGGAGCGGGTCCGCTACAAGCCGTCCGACCTGTATCTGCCCCAGCTGTTCAACCCTTCGCCGGGAGACCTCGAGCGGGTCGGGTCAGCCGGCGAGCTGATGGCCGAGGGTCATTCCCGCCTGTCGGCGCCGCTCTACGCCCTGATGGCCATGGCCATGGCCCTGACAGCGATCATGGGCGGGCAATTCAGCCGGACCGGCTACAGCC
>JALYPS010000473.1 GCA_030856285.1 Pseudomonadota bacterium | reverse complement strand
GACGCGGTCCCAGACGGCTGCGGAGACTATCGTGACGGAACTTATGGCGGGGCCGTTCGGCACCCTGATCTTCTTCGTCCCCGTGATCATCCTGTTCTACTTCATGCTGATCCGTCCGCAGCAGAAGGCGATGAAGGCTCATCAGGCGCTGGTCGCCGGCCTGAAGCGCGGCGACACTGTCGTCCTGTCCAACGGCATGATCGGCAAGGTCACCCGCGTCGAGAACGACCAGGCCATGGTCGAGATCGCCCAGGGCGTGAACGTCCCCGTCGTCAAGCAGATGATCACCCAGGTGCGCGACCGCACCGCGGTGGCCGCCAACGACACCAAGACCATCGCCAAGTCCTGATACCGTTCTGAAAGGTCCGGGGACGCCCGCATGATCCATCTGTCGCGCTGGAAGGTTGTCCTTCTTGTCCTGTCGCTGCTGTTCGGGCTGTTCTTCGCCTATCCGAACGTCCTGAGCCCTGCCCAGCGCGAGGCCCTGCCGGGCTGGCTGCCGAAGAGCGGCCTGAACCTCGGGCTCGATCTGCAGGGCGGGTCCTACCTGCTGCTGGAAGTCGATGTTCCGGCCATGCGAGAAAATCGGCTGGGCAACCTGGGCGAGGACGCCCGCACGGTGCTGGCCGAGGCCCGCGTCGGGGTGCTGAGCGTCGCGCGCGATCCGTCGGGTGTGGTCGTGACCCTGGCCGATCCGTCGCAGATGGATCTGGCCCTCCAGACGATGCGCGGCTTGATCAACACAAACGCCGGCGCCGCCACGGATCGCACCATCCAGCGCCAGGGCGCGGACCGCATCCGCTATACCTTTACCGACCAGGCCATGGCCTCGATGGCGTCGGACGCCGTGACCCAGTCGATCGAGGTGGTGCGCCGCCGTCTCGACTCGGGCGGCACCAAGGAAATCAACCCGACCCGGCAGGGCGCCAACCGGATCGTCATCCAGGCGCCCGGTCAGAGCGACCCGGCGGAACTTGAACGGCTGGTCGGCCAGACAGCGCAGCTGACGTTCCAGATGGTTGACGTCGAGAACTCGGTCCAGGAAGCCATGGCCGGGGCCATTCCGCCAGACTCGGAACTGATCCCCGGCTCGCCGGACTCGGGTCAGGCCTTTTATCTGGTCAAGCGCCGGGTGCTGGTGTCGGGCGAGAACCTGACCAAGGCCGAGGTGACATCGGACCAGGCGAACCAGACCGCCATCGGCTTCCGCTTCGACGGCGCCGGCGCCCGCCGCTTCGGCGAGGCGACGGCCGCCAATATCGGCCGGCCCTTCGCCATCATCCTCGACGGCCAGGTGATCTCGGCTCCGCGGATCAACAGCGCCATCACCGGCGGCTCGGGCATCATCGAGGGCAGTTTCACCATCGAACAGGCCTCGGAAATGGTGAACCTGCTGAACGGCGGCGCCCTGCCGGCTCCGCTGAATGTCGTGGAACGCCGCACCGTCACTGCCGAACTCGGCGCCGACGCGGTCGAGGCGGGCAAGATTTCGACCCTGATCGGCTTCGCCATCATCGTCGTGTTCATGTTCCTGGCCTACGGCCTGCTGTTCGGCGGCATTTCCGTCATCGGCCTGCTGCTCAACGGCCTGCTGATCATCGCCGCCATGTCCATGACGGGGGCGACGCTGACCCTGCCGGGCATCGCGGGTTTGATCCTGACCTTCGCCGTGGCCGTGGACGCAAACGTGCTGATCTATGAGCGGATGCGCGACGAGGCGCGGGCCGGACGGTCCGTGATCGCCTCGCTGGACGCCGGCTTCAACAAGGCCATGGGCACCATCATCGACGCCAACCTGACTACGCTGGTGGCGGCGCTGATCATGTTCATCTTCGGCGCGGGCCCGGTGCGCGGCTTCGCCTGGACGCTGACCATCGGTGTGTTCACCTCGATGCTGTCGGCGGTGCTGGTGGCCCAGGTCGGACTGGCCTGGTGGCTGAAGATCGCCAAACCCAAAAAACTGCCGATCGCGGAGTGATGGCGATGCGTGGATGGCCTCTCATCAAAGTCCTGCCGGTCAAGACGAACCTCAAGTTCGTCTCGTTCGCCAAATACGCCGCGATGTTGTCGGCGGTGCTGGTGATCGCCTCGCTGGTCGGCGTGTTCAAGCCCGGCCTGAATCTCGGCATCGACTTCCGCGGCGGCGCCTCGATGGAGGTGGCCAAGCCCGTGGGCCAGACGCTTGACCTGGCCGCGGTGCGCGGCGCGGTCCGAGAGACCGGGCTGGGCGACGTCCAAGTACAGGGCATCGCCCGCCTGGGGACCCAGGTCAACGACGGCTCGACTGCCGTGCTGCGCTTCCAGATTCCGTCCGGCAAGGATCAAACCGCCGTGGTCAGGCAGGTCGAGGGCGCGATCTCCAACGCCGTCGGGGAGGTGACCTATTCGGGCGTCTCCGTCGTAGGCTCCAAGGTCTCGGGCGAGTTGTTCGCCTCGGGCCTGATGGCGCTGGGCGCGGCCATCGTCCTGATGTTCGCCTATATCTGGTTCCGGTTCGAGCCGCAGTTCGGGTTGGGCGCGGTCGCCGGCCTGCTGCACGACGTCGTCCTGGTGTTCGGATTGATCGTGCTGATGCGGCTGGAGTTCAACCTGAACATGGTGGCGGCCATCCTGACGGTCATCGGCTATTCGATGAACGACACCGTCGTGGTCTTCGATCGCCTGCGAGAGAACCTGCGCAAATACAAGGCGATGCCTTTGCGGGAAGTGATTGATCTGACCATCAACGAGATTCTGACCCGGACCATCATCACCGGCTTCACCGCTGTCATGGTGCTGGCGGCCCTGGCCTATTTTGGCGGCGAGGCCCTGTTCGGCTTCTCGATCGCCCTGATGTTCGGCATCGTCTGCGGCACCTATTCCTCGATCTATGTCGGCGCGCCGATCATCCTGCTGTGGGGCGTCAAGCGCGGCGCAGCGGCGGACGAGGCCAAGCCGATCAAACTGGGGATGGCCAGCCGGCCATAGAGATCGCGTTCTCCCTCCCCTTCATGGGGAGGGATGTCGACGCGAAGCGACGACAGGGTGGGGTAGGTCTGCAATTCCCCACCCGGTCGCTTCGCGACCACCCTCCCCACAAGGGGGAGGGAGAGGTAAGGTGCCGTTCCAACGAATCGCGCCCGGGGAGGGGCGGACCATGGGCAAGCTGCTGTCGAACTTTCGCACCACCATCCTGCTGAGCCTGGTGCTGGCGCTGGGGATGATCCTCGCCTTCGGCCAGGTGTCGGGCGGCTTTGGAGACGCCTTCTGGCAGGCGGCCCTGCGCTGGGTGCACGTCGTGGCCGGCATCCTGTGGATCGGCCTGCTGTACTATTTCAACTTCGTCCAGATCCGCATCATGCCCAACATTCCGGCTGAGCTGAAGCCCGCCGTGGGCAAGCATATCGCGCCCGAGGCCCTGTTCTGGTTCCGCTGGTCGGCGCTGGTGACGGTGCTGGCCGGGCTCGGCGTCATGCTGACGCGCGGCCACGCCTATGCGGCCGAAGTCATGACCTTCGGCCTGGCGCAGGGACTGACGGAGGACCAGAAGGGCTTCACCCTGATGGGGATCGGCATCTGGCTGGCGATCATCATGTTCCTCAACGTCTGGGGCATCATCTGGCCGAACCAGAAGCGCGCCCTGGGCATCGTCCCGGCCGAGGATGACGTGAAGGCGAAGTCGGCCCGGATCGCCATGTTGGCCAGCCGGACCAATCTGCTGCTGTCGCTGCCGATGCTGACCTCGATGGCGATGTACCAGACGCTGTTTGGCTGACGCCCGCATGAGGCCGGCCGCCGTGAACCTCGGCCGTCTCGCGTTCGGCCTGCTGATCCTCGGCGAGGCGATCCTGCTGGGCATGGTGGTCGTCGCCGGCGCCCGCTATCCGGGCTACGACCACTCGCGCCAGTACATCAGCGAACTGGGCGCCACCGGGGCCGTGGACGGCTGGGCCGTCAGCTGGGTCGGCTTCCTGGCGGTGGGGACTCTTACCCTGGCCTTCTGCCTGATCGCGGCCTGGCTCATGCGCAGGAGCCTGCTGGGCGTCATCGGCTGGCTGCTGCTGGGGCTCAACGCCTACGCCTATCTGAACAGCGCCTGGTATCGATGTGAGCTCGAATGCACGGGCGACACCCTGGCCCAGACGATGCACAACCTGTTGGGCGCCCTCGGCTATCTGGCCGGGTGCCTCGGCCTGCTTCTGGCCGGACTGTCGGCGAAGGGCTTGCGGTGGCTGACGCTTCTGGGTGTTGCCTGCGCCGCGCTGGTGTTCTTTGGCCTGTCCGGGATGGGCGAGGGGGCCGAGTTCCGGGGGCTTTTCCAGCGCGTGACGGAGAGCGCCATCGCCGTCTTCATGCTGGCCTTCGGCTGGGCGCTCGCGGTCGGGCGCGTCGGCGAGGCGGCGGCCCGGCCGTGACGGCAGGAGGCGCGGCCGAAACGCTCGACGCACAGGTCCGCGCCACCGATATCGACCGGTGGCTTTCCAGCCGGTTCGTGGCCGATGACCGGCTGCGCGCGGACCTGATCGCGCTCTATGCCTTCGAGGCCGAGTTGATGGCCATCCCGTCGCGCGTGACCCAGCCGATGCTGGCCGAGATGCGCTACGTCTGGTGGCGCGAGCAGATGGCCGGCGTCTTCGCCGGAACTGCGCGCAAGGGCCATCCGGTGCTGGAGGCTCTGACTGACGTGGTTGCGCGCCACGGTCTGGACCGCGCGCCGTTCGACGCCCTGATCGAGGCTCATGTCGGCCGGGTGCATGGCGAACCCCACGATCTGGACGCCTTCTATGTCGGGCCGATACAGGCGGCCGTGCGGGTGCTGGCCGGGCCGGGGTTTGACGAGGCGGTCGTCGAGGCTGGACGGGTCCGGGGACTGGCGCAGACCGGGCAGGCGGAGGCGGCGAAGGCGCTGAAGTGGGCCGCTAACCGCGACTTGGCCGGTCTGCCGGTGGCGGCGTTTCCGGCGGTGATGGCGGCAGCGTTGACCCGGCCGGATGCGCCGGAGTTCGGCAAGCGGTTGAGGCTGGTTCTCGCCTCGATGGCGGGCAGAATCTAGGGTCGCCTAGTCGCGTGGCCAGACCGTGACATCAGCGGGCCAGACCTCGTGGTTGGGCGAGCCTGCATAGGCCCAACCGAGCGTGCGGGCGAGGGTGTGGG
>JALYPS010000460.1 GCA_030856285.1 Pseudomonadota bacterium | reverse complement strand
GGCGCCGGGGGTGCCGGTCCATATCGCCGAGACGGCCTGCCCCGAGGACGCCCGCAAGCCCCGCTGGATACGCGACCTGTGGCGGTGGGCGGAGGCGGAGGGGATCGCCTCGGTTGGCTTTTTTGACATTGACAAGCGGGACCAGGGCGAGTGCGACTGGAGGCTGGACTCGTCGCCGGCCTCTCGGCGGGCGTTCGTCAAGGCGGCGGGAGGGGGCAAGGGATGAGCTACACATTCGGCCGACCACGGCCGCAAGAACCCTACTCGGGCGCAGGAGAGAAGGACGACGCGGCGGTGTACCTGCCCCTCGAAACACGGGTCCGCGTCCTGGTCCGCGTCCCCGGCCACCTCGCCAATGCGAACACGGAACTCGATCCGATTGTTTTCGAGGTCGCACTGCGTGAGGCGTGCGCCGCGGCCCTCGTCGGAGCGAGGACGGCGGACGGGTTCGCCGTCGAGACGGCGGCGGTAGAGCGGTTCGCGCCGGGCGGCGCCGGGTGAGCATCGACGGCAGCCCGGCGGCGCGGCGGGCGTTCGTCAAGGCGGCGGGAGGGAAGGCATGAACACGGAACCGATGCAAGACGGCATCGAGCTGTCCGAAAACGCGCTGTGTTGGAGCGTCGGCGCATCGGACGGGGACGACCCGGCGCTCGTGGTGTCAGGTCCGGGATTGACGGTGCGACTGCCGCTCGACAAGCACCTCGCCCGTGACCTGATTGCCGAACTGAGCGCCCACGCGGGGGAGGACGCAGCGTCGTATCGGCGAGGTTGGTTCGATGCCCGTTCGGCCATGCAGGATTCGGTCCTCGCGGCAATCGTCGGTGTTCCGGTCGGCCCGTCGGAGGCGGCGGGAGGCGGACGTTGATCTGCGTGGACTGCACGAACTGCGACGGGGATGGCGTGTGCGGCATCGACCGCGTGCCGTGCCTCAACTGCGGCGGCACCAGCCAAATGTGCCTGCTCGATCGGTGGGAAAAGGCGGCGGGAGGGGACACGTCGTGAGCGCCCACCCGTTGTTCCGAAACGCCCAGAGCCGGCAGACCCACTGCGGGGCCGGGCACCCCCTCTCCGGGCCGAACCTGTACGAGACGCCGGAAGGGCGCCGCCGCTGCCGGGCGTGCCACCGCGTCCGCGCCCGCGCCTGGAGCCAGCGCAACCGGGAGAAGCGCCTGGCGGCGAGCCGGGCCTACCGGGAGGAGAACCGCGCCGCCATCAACGTGCTGCAACGGCAGGCGCGGGTGGACAAGCAGCGGCAACGGGAGGGGGAACGGGCATGACCGGACCGCTGACCGAGGACGAGGAGGCCCGCCTCCTGGCGCTGCTGGGGGTGGGGCCGAAGCCGGAAGACGACCACTTTTACTGGCTGCACGGCCGCGAAAGCGAACGCTTCACCCTCCTGTCCTGGCAGCGGCTCCACGACACCGGCGCCCTACTCGCTTGGTGCGAGACGCAGGGGTGGTACGTCCGCGTCGAGGGCGGCCATACGATGTTTGCGGCGGAGGGCGAGTGGTACGCAAACCTCGGCGACATAGGGCCGGGGGGCGAGTACGCCGACGGGGCCGCAGCCGACCCCCGCACCGCCTTGGCGCGGGCGATCCTGGCGGCGACGGAGGAGGCGCCGCCGTGAGCCGTCTCCGCGACGACCTCGGGCTCTGGCTGGGGTCGCTCGGTTTCGAGCCAGAGGTCCGGTTCCGAGGGAGGTCCGGCAAGCGGCGGTTCCGCTTCGACTGGGCCAAGGCGGGCGAGATGCTGGCGGTTGAGTACGACGGGATGGGGGTCGGCCACCAGTCCATATCGGGGACGTGGGCCGACGCCGAGAAGGGAAACGAGGCGGTGCTCTGTGGATGGAGGATCATTCGGTGTAACGCCAAGACCACGCGAGAGGGCGGTTGCCACGAGATGATCGAGGCGGCGCTGCGGGGAGGGGATGGCTAGCGCCGGCCGTCCCCGTCGGCCGCCGCGGGGCAGCGGTCGCGTTCGACCAGTGCGGCGCGCAGGTTGTGCCACGCGATCCCGCACCCCCACGCCCCGAGGTTGAGCCAAAGGATCGCGCTCCACCACGACGCGGGCGCCCCCTCGATCCCGACGTAGAGCGCCCGCGCCCCGACGAGCGCCAGTGCCACGTCCCGCCACGACCGCAGCCACCGCGGCGCCGGCCTCGTGCAGAAGCCCCACGACATCAGCCACGACAGGAGGGCCGAACCCATGACCAAGGAG
This sequence comes from Pseudomonadota bacterium, assembly GCA_030856285.1. GTDB lineage: Bacteria > Pseudomonadota > Alphaproteobacteria > Caulobacterales > Caulobacteraceae > Brevundimonas. Next base: position 1,842 of record JALYPS010000460.1, on the reverse strand, counting down.
CCGGCGATCGCCATCAGACCGGAGGGCGTCATCGTCCACCCCGCTTCGGCAGGTGGCCCCGCGCCCAGTAGACGAACGCGACGGTCGCGCTCACCCCGCACGCCGCGAGGTAGCAGACCCAGACCAGGGACAACCCCTCCGGCGACGCCAGGACGCGGATTCCGATGATGGCGTAAAGCGACGCATCGGAGACGATCAAAAACCAGCCCAGGAAATACCCGAAGCACGGCGCCACCCACCGCCGGGGGTGCCAGCGGGGCGCGTCCCGCCGCCCGCAGGTCCGGTAGGCCTCCACGATCGCCAGGATGCCCCAGGTTGCGACCACGGCGGCCACCACCAGCAGCGACACCCCGCCGACCGTATCGGGCACCTCGGTGTCGAGCAGCGCCCGCAGCGCGGCGATCCGGTCCATCACCCCGCCACCCCTTCGCGTCCCCGGTCCCGCGCCCGCAGCAGCGTGTCGGCCACCCCGGACCCCCGGCCATCCCGCAGCGCCCGCAGCGCCGACTCGTCGCGTTCCCAGGCCCGGATCGACTCCCGCGCCCGGTCCCGATCGATCCGCCCCCGCTCTTCCAGGACCGCCAGCTCGGCGGCGTGGACCTCCACGTCCGGGTCCGCCGCCGGGGCGTGGCCGAACAGCCGGGACAGCAGGCCTCCCACCGCTACGCCCCTCCCCCGAGCCGGACCACGGCCGCCTCGATCCGGGCGAGCGACGCCTCGCTCGCCTGCAGCCGCCGCACGCTCTCCTCGGCCGTGTTCCGCATCGTCTTGATCTCGGCGGCCTGGTCCGCGACCGAGACGCGCAGCACCTTCACCTCCTGCACCTGCTCCGCGAAGGCGACCCGCTGCCGCTCCGCCGCGTCGGTCAACGACCTAAGGATGTCGTGCGTCTTGGCGGTCTCGACGGTGGACGCTTTCGCTTGGTCCCGCCAGTCGTCGCCCCGCTTCGTCTCCGAGGAGAGGTGCGCCCCGACCGCCTTCATCAGCGCGGCGAACAGCCCGCCGATCGCGACCGCCGCGATGCCCAGTTCCCAGACGGGCGCGTCCGGCATGGACACCTGGAGCGGCGCCAACGACCCGACCCCGGCCAGGACGCCGGAGACGGGCGCGGCGTCCCCCATGCGGACGGCGATCCGGGCCACGTCCATGGCGCTACGACCCCTTCGCCAGCTTGGGGTAGACCACCCGCGTCCGGGCCATCGTCTGCCCCGGCGCCAGGACCGCCAGGACGCGGTTGGATTCCTCCACCGCCGCCGTTACCAGCTTGGCCTCGGCGGCGACGAGGGTGTCCGTGTCCAGCACCTCGACGGTGATGAACGAGTTGTCGGGCTGCGCCAGCTCCGGCCCCAGCAGCCAGATGCTGCGGACCTCGCGGATGCCGGCGGCGGTCCCGGTGACTTCGTGCGGTTCGTGGACGCGGCACTTGACGGCCATGGGTTCCTCCTTACCTCAACTGAAACTGGACCGTGTTGAACGCGGGGTCGACGATCCCGTCGCCGCCCAGCCCGGCGACCCGCAGGTAGCGCTCGCCGAGGGACGCGACGATGGGGGTCCACGTGCCCAGCTTGGTGACGCCGGGCGAGGCGATGGTGAGGTCGGCGGCGCCGGCGGTGGCGGCGAGGTCGATCCACGTCGCGCCGGACAGGTACTCGGGGCGCAGTTCGGCGGCGGCCGTGCCGAACGTGGTCAGGATCACCGCGAACATGCGGACCTCGGTGTAGCGGGCGAGGTCGATGCGGAAGTCCCGGCCGCCGCCGCCGCCGAACAACTCGGTCACGGCCAGCGGCATGTTGGTCCAGATCGAGGCGGCGGCGGTGGCGCTGCCCATGTGGAAGAGGAGGG
>JALYPS010000510.1 GCA_030856285.1 Pseudomonadota bacterium | reverse complement strand
CGGCCGCTCCGGCCGGGTCCTGCCGGTCGAGGCGGTCCACCGCCCAGGCGACGTACGCGTCGGCGTACGCCTTGCGAACATCCGCGGCTTTCCGGGTGCCGTAACCCATGCCCAGCGACTTCAAAAGCTGAGCGGCTTCCTCGAACTTCTTCTCCGCCACCAGCGCTGCGCTCCGCAGAAGCGCTTCCTCCACTTGAGCCTCGTTCACATGGCTTTGCTCCTGTTTGGCCGCCGCCAGCGTCGCCTGCGTCTGGGCCAGTTTGGCCGCCGCATCGGCGTTGTCCTTGTCGAGCTCCACCGCCTTGCGGTAGTTCTCGTTCGCCGTCGCCACGTTGCCCGACTCCAGATACTGGTCGCCCAGGCGCACATGGCTTGTCGACGGCGGCTCCTCCTCGATGGCGGAGATCCGGGTTCGCGGAATGGCGATATCGCCGGATACCGTGCTGATAGTGACTTTCGCCTCGTCCGGATGGTTGCGGACAATCAGCCCGTACTGCCTTTTGCCGTCCTGCATGACGATGACGTCGGCCGAAGCCGGCTGCAGGGCCGCAGCCCAGACGAGGACCGCGACCGACGGAAATAGTCTGCGTTTCATGGGCTGAGCGTATAAACCGCGGAAGATCATGCTTTGGGCTCCTGTAGCTCAACGGCGATTCGGTCGGAGTCGGCCGCAAACCGCGGCTCTCCTCCACTGCAAGCTAGCGTATGACTGACGAAAACTCTATGACGCAAGTTCCGCGCGCACTCAAAAAGAAACCGGGAGGCGCCGCCCTGGCCGCCGGCCTTCCCTGGCTGGTCGGCGCCGTGCTGCTCGCCCTCTATATGCCCGCCACCACGGTTATCGGCGGCATGATGCCCCTGTTTCTGCTGGGCCTGGCCGCCATGGCCGTCGCCGTCTCCGTTCACCCGCTCTTCTCCTTCGCCGGCTATTACGGCGCTCTCTTTTTCGCCGACACGGCTCTTTCCCTCGGAATCTCGGCCAACCAGGTGCTCGCCGGCCTTTTCCTCGCCTCCTTCACCGTCTTCTGGGTCCGCGGACGCGCCCTGCGCCTCGAAACCGGATGGCTCCCCCTGCTGGCCGCCGCCGCCGCCTACTACGCCCTGAGCGGCGTCGCGGGCGAGGCGCCCGAGCACGGCGTCGTCCATTCGCGCTACACCCTGATCTACTTCTCCCTCGCCGTCTGCCTGGCCAAGAGCCTCGCCGAAGAGCGCTCCATCCTGACTCTGGCCTGGATCGTCACAGCCGCCACCTTCGTCGCCGCCTGCCACGGCTTCGTCCAGGCCGCCGAGATGAACATCCTGTCCGGCTTTTCCGGCCGCTGGACCAACGCCGTCCGGGTCAGCGGCACGGCCAAAAACTCCATCCTCTTCGGCTGGAACATGGTCTTCGCCGTCCCCTTCGCCTTCCTTCTTTATTCCGAACTGCGCTCGCCCCGCCTCCGGATGCTCGCTCTGGGCTGCGCCCTGGCTGCTATGGCCGCCGCGGCCCTGACCTTCAACCGCCAGACCTACGTCGTCATCGCCCTCGTGCTGGGCCTGAGCGCCTGGCTGTTCACCTACCGCAACCGCCGCGCCCTCCTGAGCGCCGTCGCGCTTCTCGGCGGCCTCGGAGCCCTGACCATCTTCCCCATGATTCTGCGCCGTCTGATGACGCTGACCAACGTAAGCCGCGACCCCTCGTTCCTGGAGCGCCGCGATTCCTTTCTCGTCGGCATGCAGATGTTCCGCGAACATCCCTTCTTCGGAGTCGGATTCGGCTCCTTCTCCTCCGTCTGGAAGCAATACGTCCCAGCCGATTTCTCCACCTACTACGTCCAGTACATGCACGCGACCCGCCCCCGGTTCCCCGACTTCGGATACCTGGCCCTGCTGGCCGAAACCGGCGCCGTGGGCCTGGCCGTGTTCGCCCTCCTGCTGAGCAGCGCGGCCTGGCGCGCCTGGCGGCTCCGGCGCAGCTCCCTCGAATCCGGCGATCTTTTCGCCGCCAATTACTCGGCTCTGGTGCTCGTCCTCACGGCCTACGTCGCCGCCACTTCCGCCATCCAGGACACGCTCCTCTATCCCCGCGTCTGGATGGTCTTCGCCCTGGCCCTGCTGTGCAGTCCCCGCATCTGGGCGCGGGAGCAGGCCGCGTGAATTCCGGCCCCGATGCGCCCGCGCCCCTGCGCATCGCGCTCATCGCCCATCTGTCGGAGGTATCCGGCGCCGGGACCGCGCTTCTCGAAGTCGCCCGGGGCCTGGACCCCGGCCGGTTCGAGGCGACGCTCATCCTTCCCGGCGAGGGACCGCTGGCCGACCGGGCGAGGAGCGCCGGCGTCGCTCCAGTCGTCGTCCCCAATCCCGAACACAGCTTCGGCGTCGTTGGGGCCGCGGGCGCCCTCCGCCTCCTCCGCGACCGCGCCGCCTATGTCTTCCGCCTCCAGCGTTTCCTCCGCCGGTCCCGCCCCGATCTCGTCTACGTCAATTCCGCCGTCAGCGTCTTTGCGGGCGTCGCCGCCCGTCTGGCCGGACTGCCCGTCGTCTGGCACGTCCACGAGACCTTCGACCGTCCAGGCCCCGCCGCCCGGATCAAACTCGCCCTCGTCGAACGGCTCTCCCGGGCGATCCTATACGCCTCCGCCAGCGCCGAGGCTGCGTTTCCGGCCAGTCGCGTCGCCTTGCGCCTGACCCCTCGAAACTTCGTTCCCGTCGAAGAAATCGCCGCCGCCCTCCCGGCGCAGGACGAAGAAATCGCCGCCCTCGGTCTGGCGCCCGCCTCGATTCTCATCGTCGCCAGCGGCCTGATCCGGAGGAAAGGAGCCGACATCCTGCTCCGCTCCTTCGCCGATTTGAACGCCCGCCGTCCCGGCGCCCTCGCCCTCCTGATCGTCGGCGAAGCGCCCCCCGATTCCGGCGGATTCGCCCGCTCTCTCCGCGACTTCGCGACCGCCCAGGGCCTGGACGGCGCCGTCGCTT
>JALYPS010000439.1 GCA_030856285.1 Pseudomonadota bacterium | reverse complement strand
GCCCGGGCCCGGATCGATGGCGACCGCTGGGACGGCGAGGCGGCCGGGTCCGGGTCATCCAGGTTTCGGGTGCGGGTGTTGGACGGCGCGGACCAGAAGCGTGCCTTCGAGGTCGAGACGGGTGCTGCGACCTATGCGGCGGTCGAGCTGGCCGCGGATTTTCCGGGTGGGCTGGACGGCGATTCACGCGTGGCCGTGGCCCAGTGGGGCGTTGGCTATGGCTGGGGTACGGAGGCGTTCGTCGCCTTGACGGCCTGATTTGCCGCGTCTCCCTTTGCGCGGCGCGCGCGATGCCCTAACTGACGCTCTCGGCTTTTGATGGAGCGGCATTCGACGTGGCGGGCGATCCCTACAAGGAACTGGGCGTTTCGAGGGGCGCGAGCGCGGACGAAATCAAGAAGGCGTTCCGCAAGCTCGCCAAGGAACTGCATCCCGACAAGAACCCCGGCAACACAGTCGCCGACGAGCGGTTCAAGCGGATCACCGCCGCCTTTGATCTGCTGGGCGACAAGGACAAGCGGGCGAAATTCGATCGGGGCGAGATAGACGCGGACGGGCGCGAGCAGTTCCGCGGCTTTGGCGGCGGTCCGGGCGGGCCCCGGGGTGGACCCGGCGGCAACCCCTTCGGCCAGGGCGGGGCGCGGCCCGGCTTCGAGAACATCGATCTGGACGAACTGTTCGGCGGCATGTTCGGCGGCGCGGCGCGGCCGGGCGGGGCGCGGCCCGGCGGGTTCGCGCCGAAGGGTCAGGACGTCAAGGCGACGCTGGAAATCAGTCTGGAGGATTCGATCTCCGGCGCGACGCGGCGCATCCAGTTTTCGGACGGACGGATGCTGGACGTGGCGATCCCCAAGGGCGCCGCCGACGGGCAGACGATCCGGCTGAAAGGTCAGGGCGCGCCGGGACGGGGCGGACCGGCTGGCGACGCCCTGATCGAGCTGAAGGTGGCGAAGCATCCGATCTTCACGCGCGAAGGGGCGGACCTGACGATGGATCAGCCCGTAGCCCTTTACGACGCAGTGCTGGGCGGCAAGGTTCCAGTGCGGACGCCCGAGGGTACGGTCAGCATGACCATTCCGCCCGGTTCCAGCTCGGGCAAGGTGCTGAGGCTGAAAGGCCGGGGCGCGTTCGCGGACGGCAAGCGAGGCGACCTGCTGGCAAAGCTGATGATCGCCTTGCCCGAAGACAGCGCCGAGCTGACGAAGCTGGCGCAGAACGCGCGAGACAAGGGGCCGATGCGGCCGTTCCGCGACTGATGGCGAACCGGCCGAACCTCAAGCCGGAGAGGCCGTGGTTCTCGTCGGGGCCGACGGCGAAGCGGCCCGGGTGGTCGTCGCAGGCGATTCCGCATGAACTGCTGGGGCGCGGCATCCGCGCGCCGGAGGTGGTGGAGCGGTTCGCCCACGGTCTGAGGCTGACGCGGGAGCTGCTGCAGGTCCCCGCGGACTGGGTGCTGGTCTATGTGCCGGGGTCCGACACCGGGGCGGTCGAGGCGGCCATGTGGTCGATGCTGGGCGAGCGGCCGGTGCAGGTGCTGGCGTTCGAGAATTTCGGCAAGGTATGGGCGACCGACGCGGTCGAGCATCTGAAACTGGAGCCCGAGGTGATCGCGGCGCCGTGGGGCGACTGGCCGGACACCTCGAAGGTCGATCCGGCGAAGGATCTGGTGTTTCCGTGGAACGGGACGACGTCGGGCGTGTGCGCGCCGAATGCGGACTTCATCGCGGACAATCGCGAGGGGCTGGTGATCTGCGACGCAACCTCGGCGGCTTTCGCCATGCCCTTGCCGTGGGGCAAGCTGGATGTGGTGACGTTCAGCTTCCAGAAGGCGCTGGGCGGAGAGGCGGGACTGGGCGTCGCCGCCCTGTCGCCGCGCGCCGTCGAGCGGCTGGATCGCTATGCGCCGCCGCGGCCTGTGCCCAAGGTGCTGCGGCTGCGCGACGGCACGGGGTTCGACCGGACGCTGGCGTCAGGGTCGATGATCAACACCTTTTCGGTCTGGACGATCGAGGACTGGATCGACGGGGTCGAATGGGGGCTGTCGGCCGGCGGGCTTGAGGCGTTGATCGCGCGGACACGGGCCAATGCGGCGGCGCTGGACGAATGGGTCCGGCGGACGGACTGGATCGACTATCTGGCCGGGGACCCGGCGACCCGGTCGACGACGTCGGTCTGCCTCAGGATCGTTGATTCCCGGGTCGCGGCGATGGACGAGGCGGCCCGGCAGGCGCTGGTCAAACGAATGAAGGCCCTGGTCGAGGACGAGGCCGCGGCCTTCGACATCGAGAGCCACCGCAATGCGCCTGCCGGCCTGCGCATCTGGTGCGGCTGCACCGTTGAAACTGCGGACATCGAAGCCCTGACGCCGTGGCTGGACTGGGCGTTCGATACGGCGTTGGCGGAATAATCGTCCGGCGACGGGACACCCGCTGATTCCCCGGCTATAGGCTGCGCCCGCATTCCGAAATCCCGGACAGCGGAGAACAGACTTGGCGAACGTCGCAGTGGTCGGCGCCCAGTGGGGCGACGAGGGCAAGGGCAAGATCGTCGACTGGCTGTCGAACCGGGCTGACATGGTCGTGCGGTTTCAGGGCGGCCATAACGCCGGCCATACGCTGGTCGTCGACGGCAAGGT
>JALYPS010000414.1 GCA_030856285.1 Pseudomonadota bacterium | reverse complement strand
CCGCGGACGGTCTGGCCGCGCAGGGCGCGGGCGCTCGGCAGCAGGTCCGGCGGCACGGGCCGACCGTCGGGGAAGGTGATGCCCCAGGTCGCGGAATGGAAGCGCAGTCCGATCAGTTCGGCGTCCTTGCGGCCCAGCAGCTGGTGGGCGGCGCGGTTGGCGAAGACGAACTTGCCTTGCTTGTCGGTCTCGACGAGGGCGACGGGAATGGCGTTGAGGGTTTCGAACAGCCGCTTCTGGGAGTCGTCGGCGATCCGCTGGATCAGATCGAGCTGATCCGAGGCGCTGACGTGGCGCGTGCGATTGTGGAAGGCGAACCACAGGGCGACGAGGCCCACGATCCAGCCCACGGCGGCGACCGCCCCCAGCACCCACATCCAGTTGACCTGGCCTTCGAGAAACATGCGACCCGACTGTCCCGTTCTGGCGCCACGCGCGCCTGTCCGGGAGACACCTTGCAAACGGCGAACCGAACCGGTCCGCTTTCGCCCCTGAGGCGACCTAGCCGGGACGGGAGGCGCCGTCCAGCGTCGCCGTGCCGGATCGGGACGGCCGAGGCCGGGCTCAGTCGGTCCGCGCCCTTCGCCGGTCCAGCGCGCTGAAAACCGTGATTCCGATCGGGATCAGCCAATAGGTCACGCCCGGAAGCCAAGGCGCCGCCGCCAACGCCGGCGTCAGGGCGATCAGGCCCGACACCACCCCGGTCATGGCCGCCAGCGCCCAAATGCGCGCCCATTCCTTCGCCGCCTGCCGCTTGACCGCGTCGTCCGGATCGATCGTCGCCAGCGCCTGTCGGAACAGCAGGGCGAACAGGACCGACAGGATCGAGAAGCCGAGACCGTAGATCAGGTAGGTCCAGCCCAGCTGGTCGAAACTGGTGATCAGCCCCGCGCCCGGAAGCCGACCGCCCGACAGGAAATGCGCCGCCGTCTCGATCAGCAGCCTGAGGGGGAAGACGAACACCAGCACCGCGAAGACGATGGCGAGGCTGAGCAGGGTCGCCGTCCCGTCCCGCTGCGGACCAAGCGTGGACCAGGTGCGGTGGGCCAGCCAGAACATGATGATCAGGGCGAATCCGCAAAGGAAGGCCGGAATCCGCATCAGCGCGCGGGTCAGGTCCGCAAAGGACTCCAGCGGCTGGCCGCCGGCAATGATCAGCAGCGACACCGCGAAGGCGAACGCAGCGTCGACAAAGGCGTCGAGCCTGTGCCCCTCCGTCGGTTTGAAGTCTGCGTTCCCGGCCATGCGTCAGTTCCCCCCGGCGCAGCTTGCCGGGTCGGGGTCGAACTGACAACGCCGGTCGACGAACGGCCGCGAAGAGATTCGAACTCTCGACCGCGACCTTGGCGAACTCACGCCGCCCGGGTCGCAAAAAGCAGAAAGCCCGATCACGGGGACCGGGCTTCCTGGACTTCGACTGGAGCGGGCGAAGAGATTCGAACTCTCGACTCCAACCTTGGCAAACTCAGGAGGCCCATAGCTCCAAAACAAAAAAGCCCGGCCGAAGCCGAGCTCTTTAGGGTTTCGACTGGAGCGGGCGAAGAGATTCGAACTCTCGACCCCAACCTTGGCAAGGTTGTGCTCTACCACTGAGCTACGCCCGCATCTCAATCGAGAGCGGGGCCTATAGCGGAGGGGCGACGAACCCTGCAAGTCCCTTTGCGGAAGATTCCTCAAATGCGCTCAAGTAGCGAGGCCCCGCGAGCCGAGCGTAGCGCTCGCCGCGCCTAACGCGGCGCCAAGCGTATCGCGCCGTCAAGCCGGATGCATTCGCCGTTGATGTAGACGTTGCGGGCCAGCTCCAGCACCAGCGAGGCATAGTCCGCCGGCGTCCCCAGACGGCTCGGGAACGGGATGGCGGCGGCGAGGGCGTCCTGAATCTTCTGGTCCATGCCGGCCATCATCGGCGTCCACATGATGCCGGGCAGGATGGTGTTGCAGCGGATGCCTTCCTGGGCGAGGTCGCGGGCGACCGGCAGCGTCATGGCGTAGACGCCGCCCTTGGACGCAGCATAGGCCGCCTGGCCGATCTGGCCGTCCTGGGCCGCGACCGAAGCGGTGTTGACGATCAGGCCGCGCTCGCCGTCGGCCATGGGCTCCAGCGTAACCATGCCCGCCGCCGACTGGCTGAGGACGCGGAAGCTGCCGAACAGATTGACCCGCACGGTGCGTTCGAAGCCGGCCATGTCGTGGGCGCGGATCTCGCCCGTGTCCTTCTTGCGGCTGACCGTCTTCTGGCCCGTGGCGATGCCGGCGCAGTTGACCGTCAGACGTTCCTGCCCGTGGGCGGCGCGGGCGTTTTCGAAGGCGGCGGCCACGCTGGCGTCATCCGTGACGTCGACCTTGCAGAACACGCCGCCGATTTCGGCTGCAATGGCCTCGCCGCGTTCCTCGTTGAGGTCGAACAGGGCGACCTTCGCCCCGGTCGCCGCGATGGCCCGCGCCGTCCCCTCGCCCAGACCCGAGGCCCCGCCCGTCACCACCGCCGCAATCGACCCGTCGAGTTTCATGGCCGGAGCCCCTATGTTGGTTGAACCTGAGAACGTCGCGGGGATTTAGCCGCCATGACCACGAATGCCAAACCGATCACGCCCGAAGACGCGCTGGACCCGTCCCGCGCCCTCGTACCCTCGATTCAGCAGGTCAATGAGGTGCGGGTGCAGAAGGGGTTCTGGCCCAAGATCCGGCGCACGGCGGCCCGCATCCCCTTCGCCCGGCAGGCGATCAGTGTCTATTACACGGCGCGGGATCCCGAGACGCCGATGGCGGCCAAGGGGATCATGCTGGGCGGGCTGGCCTATTTCGTCCTGCCCATCGACGCGATCCCCGACATCTTCGCCGGCATCGGTTTCACCGACGACGCCGCCGTCATCGCCGCCCTGATCGCCACCCTCGGCTCCCATATCAAGCGCCGGCACAAGGATCAGGCCGACGCCGCGCTGGAGCGGCTGCGCGACGTCTAGGCCGGCGCGCCGGGTTCAGCGGCGCCTCAGCGGCGGCACCGGCAACAACATGCCGACCCGCGAACGATAGTCGCGATAGCGGTCGCCGAACACGGCCAACAGGTCGCGTTCTTCCAGCTGGATCGCGATCAGGACATAGGCGGTCGTGGCGAGGGCGAAGAACAGCCGGCCCTGGGTCATCGTCGGAGCCGCGAAGAAGGCGATGATGAAGCCCAGATAGAGCGGATGACGCACGATCCGGTAGAACAGCGGCGTGCGGAAGTCCGACGGGGGTATCTCCCGCTGCCGCCGATAGGCCCAGACCTGACGCAGGCCGAACAGATCGAAATGGTTGATCAGGAAGGTCGACAGCAGAACGGTCGCCCACCCGAACCAGAACAGGGCCCAGACCGTCGTCGCCGCCGGCCCGGCTGGAACGGTCCAGACCACCTCAGGCATGGGCCGCCACTGCCAGATCAGCAGGATCAGGGCGAGACTGGCCGCCAGCACATAGGTGGACCGCTCCACCGGTTTGGGGACGAACCGCGTCCACCAGTCCTTGAAGGCCGGGCGCGCCATAAGGCTGTGCTGGATCGCGAATACGCCCAGCAGAAGCGTGTTGATGGCGATGGCCTTCACCAACGGCTCCACCGGCCCTGAGTCTATGCCTTTCGGAACGCCCAGATTGCCGACGAACCCGATCGAATAAAGGAAGGTGAGGAAGAACACCGCATAGGCGAACACCCCGTAGATCACCGCAAGCCAGCGCATGTCGTCCTCCCCAGGCCGATACCCGTCGAGCGAACCGGCCTCCCGCCGATTCTCTCTGCAAGACCATGCAATAACATTGTTATGTCGGCGAAGCCAAGCCGGTCGCCGGGCGACCCGACCACCTTCAGGCCTGAGGACCGACCGTCTGGTGGGAGCGGAGCCAGCCGGTGATCGACAGCCGATCCCGGGGGGAGAAGCTCGCCACCTGGGTCACGGCATGACGCATCGGCACAGCGAAGATGTTCAGGGCGTTGAAGGCCGGCGCAAAGCCTTCCTCGACGTGCCCGTCCGCTCCCTCGAACGCCAGCACCCCGCCCCAGTCGGCGCGCCAATCGCGCGTCAGGTTCAGCACATAGGCGTAGAGCCGGTTCTTGCCTTCGGCCGCATCGTCATGGCTGGTCAGGACATGGCCGGGCCGATAGCGGGTGGCCTGGGCGTCGGCGAAGGCGATGCGGCCGTCCCCGGTCACCTCCCGAACGAAGGCGAGGAAGTCCGGCCCGTTGAGGAAGGCGAGCACCTCGCTGACGGCGTCGCGCGGCGCGTCATCGGGCTCCATGTCCAGACGACGGGTGTCGAAGATGTACTGCATGCGGGAATCCGCCCCGTCGACGCGGGCCTGATCGATCCAGCCCTGTTTGCCGGGCTCGGCGGCGACGCGGTCGCGTAGGGGCAGTTCGAAGAACTCGCCTCCGGCGGAGACGCTGACCTTCCAGCCGTCGAAGCCTTCCATTGCGGCGACCACCGCCTCGGCGCTTTCGGGATCGAGGACGCCGGGAATATGCAGCCGTCGTCGCGCCCCGAACGCCTTGTGCAAGGCCTTCGGGTCCAGCGCGGACGACAGGCGCAGGGTCACGACTCGACCGTGACCACGACCTTGCCCATCACCGACCGGTCGCCCAGCGCCTTGATCGCCTCATGGGCGCGTTCCAGCGGGAAGGTCTGGCTGACGCGCGGTCGGATCTTGCCGTCGGTCCACATCTTCAGCAGGTCGCCCATATTGGCCGCGTGGGCGGCCGGATCGCGCATCACCGCCGCGCCCCAGAACACGCCGATCACCGACACCGACTTGAGCAGGGTCAGGTTCAGCGGCAGGGCGGGAATCCCGGCCGGGAAGCCGACCACCAGATAGCGGCCATTCCAGTCCATGGCGCGCAGGGCCGGCTCGCAATAGTCGCCGCCGACCGCGTCATAGACCACGTCCGGCCCGTCCCGGCCCGAGGCCAGCTTCAGCTCGCCCGACAGCTCCTTCTGGGCCGCCTTGTCCATCTTGCCCGAGGGATAGATCAGACCGTTGTCGGCCCCGGCCTCGAGCGCGAACTGGACCTTGTCGTTGGTTGAGGCCGCAGCAATGACATGGGCCCCCATCGCCTTGCCCAGCTCGACCGCCGCCACGCCGACGCCGCCGGCGGCGCCAAGCACCAGCAGGCTCTCGCCGGCCTTCAGCTGGGCCCTGTCCTTCAGGGCGTAGTACGAAGTGCCATAGGTCATCACCAGAGCAGCGGCGGTGTTGAAATCCATGGCGTCGGGGATCTTCATCACCGAGACGGCCGGAACCGCCAGCCGCTCGACCATGCCGCCCCAGCCGGGCACGGCGATGACGCGGTCGCCCTTGCGGACCGTGGTCACGCCCTCGCCGATGGCCTCCACCACGCCCGCCACCTCACCGCCGGGCGAGAAGGGGCGCGTCGGTTTGAACTGGTATTTGTCCTCGATGATCAGGGTGTCGGGGAAGTTGACGCCCACGGCCCGGACCTCGATGACAACCTCGCCCTTCATCGGACGAGGATCCAGCACCTCCTCGACGACAAGGGTTTCGGGACCGCCGGGGGCCTTGGACAGGACTGCGCGCATGAGGGCGGGGTTCCTTAGGTCTTGCCGGAGACGGGGCCCCGGCCGGGGAGGAGACTGAGGTCGATCTGGCGCACCCAGCCGGTGATCGACAGGCGAGGCGCCCCGGCGAAGGGGGTGACGCAGGACACGGCGTGGGCTTGCGGGACGCGGAACAGGTTCAGGGCGTTCCATGCCGGGCTGTAGGCCTCGGCGACATGGCCGTCGGCGTCAATGAAGTTGAGCAGGCCGCCCCAGTCCGTCCGCCAGTGCGGCGTCAGGTTCAGGACATAGGCATAGAGCCGGCCCTTTCCCTCGGACGAGTCGTCATGCTGGGTCAGATAGTGTCCGCGGTCGTACCGGGTCGCCTGGGCGTCGACGAAATTGGGTCGGGGGTCGCCGGTGAGGACCCGCACGAAATCGAGAAACGCCGGGCTGTTCAGGAACCCGTAGGCGGCCGCCAGCTCAACGGCGAGCGGCTGATGCTGTTCGGCCAGATCACTGATGCGGATATTGTCAAACATGTAGTGGAAGCCGTCGCGCGCCTCGGCATGGGCCAGTTGCAGGAAGCGCATCAGCTGATCGGGCGGGAAGGCCTCAAGCTGTTCGACAGGCACGTCGATGGCCAGGCCGCCGCCCATGGTCGAACACAGCCACAGTTTGTCCGTCGCAAGCGCCCGGTGCAGCATCTCGGCGGAGGCAGGCCTCAGGAAGCCGGGGATGTGGATGCGGCCGAATTGTTTGAAGGCGGCGGTCATGGACGACGGCTTCAGACCCGGATCGATCTCGACGCGGGCGGAATTCGAAACCACGAAGGGCCCTGAAGCTTGCACGGATCATCCCTTGGCGCGCATGACGGGCGAAAGCGCCGTCGGCGTCACCAGACGCTAGCGACCCTCGACCCGAGATAAAAGAGGCCCTGATGACCGGCAGACCCGCCCTCATCCTTCATGGCGGCGCCGGAGCCCGGCGCGAACGCGACTATACGCTCGAGATCGCCCACATGGGCGAGGTGGTCGCCGCCATGAAGGCGCGGCTGGACGCCGGCGCCTCGGCTCTGGACGTCGCGGTCGAGACGACGGTGCTGCTGGAGGATTCCGGCCTCTACGTCGCCGGGCGCGGGGCCTCGCCCAATCTGGCAGGAGCCTATGAGCTGGACGCCAGCCTGATGGACGGCACCACGCGCAAGGCGGGCGCGGTCGCCGCCCTGCAGGGCTTCCGCAACCCGGTGGTCGCCGCCCGGGCGGTGATGGTCCGCACGCCCCACGTCATGCTGGCCGGAGAAGGCGCCGCCCTGTTCGCCCTCGACGAGGGGCTGGAGCGGATCGGCGATGAAACCGCCTGGTTCACTCAGGCCGGACAGGGCGAGGACAACCATCCGCCCGGGACCCTCGCCCACGGCACAGTCGGCTGCTGCGTTCTGGACCGGGACGGACGGCTGGCGGCAGCGACCTCTACGGCGGGCGTATTTGGCAAGATGCCGGGGCGCGTCGGCGACACCCCAATCCCGGGAGCGGGCAGCTGGGCCGACGGCCGGGTTGCGGTCTCAGGCACCGGACAGGGCGAGTATTTCATCCGCGTCGCCGCCTGCGTACAGGTCAGCTGGCGCGTCGCCGCGGGCCAGACCCTGGCCGAGGCGGGCCGCGCCGTGATCGACGAGATCGGCGACATGGGCGGCGACGGCGGCCTGATCGCCCTCGGCCGCGACGGCAAGATCGCCGCCCCCTTCAACAGCCAGGGCATGAAGCGGGCCTGGCTGACCCCGGACGGCGAGATCGGGGTCGAGGTGTTCGGGCGGTAGCCGGCCCCTTGCGGATGACAAGGGCTTTGAACGTCCGCTTGCAGGCCCCAAGCTTGGCGCTGCTTTCGACACTTTTCGGACGTCCGGGGCGTCCGCAATGGGTGACGGGGCTTGGGTGAAAGAGGGGGGCGGAGCGGCGATGTCCGCTCCTGACTCTTTGCTGGCTTTTACAGTTCTGCTTATCCCACCGACGGCGAGGGTCGCGCGAACAGGGTGCGAATTCCGGCCATGGCGTGGCGCGGTTATGACTGTAACCTGAACAGCCTGCTACGGGGCCGTACAGGTGGTGACAGCTAAATTGCGCGCAATGTCGAACAGTCGACGAGCAAGGAGCAATCCGATGCGTGGCATGATTACCTTGAAAACTATCGGCGCGAGCGCGGCAGCGGCGATGGCAATGAGTTTGGCGACCGCCGCTCCGGCGAATGCGCAGTCCTATGGTGGCGGGTCCGATCCCCTGATGGGCGCGATCCTGCGCGGCGTTCTCGGCGCCGTCGTACAGAGCGATGACTATGGCTACGGTCAAGGGACGTACCGCGGCCCTGACTGCCAGTACTATCGCGACGGCCGATGCTATCGGAACCTGGGCCATTGGGAACGCGAGCACGGCATCAACAGCAGGACCGGCGCCTACGGCAACGGATACGGCTACGGCAATTCCCGTGGCAACGGCTATGATTTCGAGGAGGGCCGGACCTATTCCGGCCGGGGCTACTACCGTGACGGTCGCTTCTGGCGGAACCACGGCGAGTGGCGCAGCTATCAGAACCACCGCGACCGTGAGTACCGTTACGATCGCCGCTGGTGATCCTCTTTCGTCCGGCCGCGTGAGTCAGGTTGGGCTTTTTCGAGGAAGGCGGGCGCTCCGGCGCCCGCCTTTTTCATGTTTGACTGTCAGGCGCTCGGCCGTCGGGCCGATTGGTCCGGGCGGGGTCTCGGAGGGCCGCCGCGATGCAAGCGCGACCGTCAATAGACGCCTGGATTGCGGATCGAGTTTCCGCCCCACACCAGATAGAGATTCTCGCCTTCGGAGCGACGGCTCTCAGGCGCAACGGGCGTAAACTCGACGCCCATGCAGCCGATGCAGGGGACGCGAGGATCCTCGGCGCCGGCGTGAATCCCGATGCCCCAGCGCCAGTCGCTCTTCATCGGCAGATCAATCGTCTCGGTGGCAGCCTCGCGCCCATTGCGGGTGAGAGTGACGGAAACTCGCAATGTGCCGGTATTCCGCGTTGGATAGATGGGGGAACTGGCGAAGCCGAATTCCCTCAGCCTCATCTCGCGTCCCACGTTCCGGAAGCCGCTCCCGTCGTCAAAGCTGATGCCCAGGGCGGCGGGGCCATCCGCCGGGCTCGTGTAGTCGTAGAATACGACTTCCGCATCCGCGCCACTGGGCGCGGTCCGCGCCTCACCGGCCCGAGGAGCGGAAACGTTCGCACCCGGTGCGCAGCCAGTGAGGGCAATAACTGCGAGAACAAGAGCCCGGCGGCGATCGAACATGCCCGACAAGAGTGAGGGCCGGACCGGTTGCCTGGAACGACCAGGCAGGACTATGCCCAGCCTCGGCTGGCGATATAGGCTTCCAGCGCCGCGATCCGCGTCGAATCAGACGGGTGGGTGGAGGCGAATTCCGGGTTCGACGTCCGGCGCTGCTCCGCCATCAGCCGCCATAGAGCGACGGCTTGGGACGGTTGGTAGCCGGCCCGCTGCAGGTAATCGACGCCTATACGGTCCGCCTCCAGCTCGTGGTTGCGCGAAAATGGAAGCAGCACGCCCAGTTGGGCGCCCAGGCCGCCGATCGCGCCGGCCGCGCGGCTGTAGTCGCCTGCGGCGCTCTGCACCCCGCTGAGGGCCACGCTGGTGAGAGCCGTGGTCGAATAGCGTTCGGCGGCGTGGCGGGCGACGACGTGGCCGACCTCATGGCCCAGCACCGTGGCCAATTGGTCGTCATTGCGGACCAGCGCCAACAGGCCCGTGGTCACACCGATCTTGCCAGAAGGAAGAACGAAGGCGTTGGGGCTGTCGCTTACGAACAATGCGTACTCCCAGCTCCTGTCCGTAAGGCCCGCGGCCTGTACGATGCGTTCGCCGACGCGCCGAATTCGGGCGTTGGCCGCCGCGTCTCTGGACTGGGGCTGGGTGCGGAGGGCCTGGGCCCAGGCGGCGTCGGACTGTTGCGTGAGCGCTGCGTCGTCGACGATCAGAAACTGGTTGCGGCCCAAGGTCTCATTATAGGCGCAGGCTGAGGCGGACAGGGCGGCGACTGCGGCGACGGCGGCGAGTGCGAGGCGGTTCATGCAGGGCTCCAAACGTAGCTTGACGATCCCCAAACGCGCGAAACTGGCGGATCGCTCCGCGGCAGATCGCAAATCCGCTCCGGGGTGCTGTTAGTCGACCAACCACCGGTTCGATTTCGTTGAATGGCGTTTATGCGCAGGGAAGGGAAGGCTGGCTTCCGACCCGTAGCTGCCCCAGCGAAGGTCCGCTTTCGGCGCACCCGTTCTGCTACAAAAGGGCCGGCGGATCGCTCCGCCGGCCCTCACCGTGTCGTCGGCCTTAAGCCTGGTCCGCCGTACCGCGCGCCAGATTGCGCAGCACATAGG
>JALYPS010000397.1 GCA_030856285.1 Pseudomonadota bacterium | reverse complement strand
TCGCGGAGAGAGGAGCCGCCCCAGACTCCTGCAGGGCGGTCGCCTTGAGCGAAACCACGCCGGGCGGATCAGGTCAACATGGTTGTGGGCCGCGGTCACAAGGCTCCGCCTTGTCGACCCGACGCGGACTGGCGCTTTGCGCGCTCAAGTAGCGAGCCGCCGCGCGGCGAACGCTAGCGCCCTAGACTGTCCATTCCGTGGTCACCGACAGCACGATGACGATGGCGATGATGAAGGGAATCTCGTTGGTCATGCGCCAGAAACGGCCCGTGCGGCTGGATGCGCCGGCATGGATCCGCTTCAGTTCACCCGACAAAAAGCCGTGCCAGGCGGAGAGGGCGACGACCCCGGCCAGTTTGGCGATCATCCACGGCTGGGCGAGGAAGCTCCAGCCCTGGTTCTGAACATGGAGCACGATCATCCAGACGCCGAAGATCCAGGCGGCCGTCATGGCGGGATTGATGATGATCTTCAGCAGACGGTGCTGCCAGGTCCGCAGCAGGCCCCGCATTTCGGACCGCAGCGGCTCGGCCTTGTCCGCCTGTTCGGCGTCGTAGGCATAGAGGCGCGGCAGGAAGAGCATGCCGGCCATCCAGGCGATGACCGCCAGGATATGCAAACCACGGACGATCTCGAATGTCATGCCGCCCTCCGCTCGCACGTCCGGGGACAGGCCTTCCAGTCCGCCCGGCAACCGGGACCGTAAGGCGCCGCGTCCGTCCGCGACAGGGCCTCGACCACAGCATCGGCCAGGGTCTCGATGAAGGGCGCCGCGACCCCGACCGCCGGGCTGCGCAGGTAGGGCGCGACCCCGAGGCTGTGGGCCAGTTCCGCGTATTCGATGTCCAGCTCGACCAGGGTCTCGATATGCTCCGAGACGAAGGCGACGGGCGCCACGACCACCCCGACGCCGTCCCGCCCCGCCTGTGCGATGGCCTCAGGCGTGGACGGCCCCAACCATTTCATCGGCCCGACGCGGCTCTGATAGCAGATCGACCAGTCCGTCAGCCCGGCGATGGCGGCGATGGCGGCGCAGGTCGATTCAATTTGCTCCTGATAGGGGTCGCCCTTCTTCGCGATCAGGCTTTCGGGAATGCCGTGGGCGGAGAACAGGACGCGGACCGGACGGTCGCCGGCCTCGGCCAGTTCCGTCCTCACCCCGTCGGCCTGGGCCTCGATCCAGCCCGGCGCCTCCGGGTAGCAGCAGACCGTCCGGCTAACGCCCCGCCCGGCGTAGGTTTCGCTCCAGGCCTTCAGCGAGGACTGGGTCGTGGTGGTCGAGAACTGCGGGTACAGCGGCAGCAGGACGATCTCGTCCGGCGCGAAGGCGGCGACCTCGGCCGCCGTCTGTTCAGTCAGAGGCGACCAGTAGCGCATCGTGATGAAAGTCCGGACCTCGTCGCCCGGCAGCAGCCCCGCGAGAACCTCCGCTAAGGCCCCGGCCTGACGGCATGTCTCAGGCAGCAAGGGCGAGCCGCCGCCCATCAGGGCGTAGTTGGCCTGGGCGCTCGCCTCGCGGCGGCTGGAGATCAGCCGCGCCAGGAGGGCCCGGAAGGGGTTGGGCAGGCCAATGATGGCCGGGTCGCTGAACAGGTTGAACAGGAAGGGTTTGACCGAGGCCTGATCGTCAGGACCGCCGAGGTTGAACAGCACCACCGCAATGCGGCGGCCGTTCAGCGGGGCGGTCATTGGGCGCCGATCCGCTTCAGCACCTGTTCGACATGGGCGATCGGCACGTCCGGCAGGATGCCGTGGCCGAGGTTGCAGATCCACGGCCCCTGCCCCCAGGCCTCAAGCAACTGATCGACTCGGCGATCGAGCAGCGGCCCGCCTGCGCGCAGCAACAGGGGGTCGAGCGCGCCCTGGATCGGCTTGATCGCCTGCACGCGCTTGCCGACCTCGAGTGGACAGGCGGTGTCCAGCGCCACGGCCTGAACATCGACCTCAGCCGCATAGCGCTCGGCCAAGGCCGCCGAACCACGCGGGAAGCCGATCAGGGGCGTGGTCACACCCAGCTCGCGCACCCGCCGCACCAGTTTCTGATGCGGACGCAGAACCAGGCTCTCGAACAGATCGTCGGGCAGGCCTTCGGCCCAGCTCTCGAAGATCTTCAGCACCTGCGCCCCGGCGTCGGCCTGCATCTTCAGATAATGGGCCGTGGCCTCGACCAGGACGTCGAGCAGGGCCGCGACTTTTTCCGGCTCCGCATAGGCGTATGTCCGGGCCTGGGCGCGCTCGCCCTTGCCGATGGTTCGGGCGGCGCCGTCCAGCATATAGGTAGCGACAGTCCAGGGCGCTCCGGCGAACCCGATCAGCGCCCGCTCGGGCTCGAGCTGCGTCCGCACCAGCGAGAGGGTCTGACCGACCTGTTTCAGAGCCTCCCCGGCGCCCGCGGTCAGCTCGCGCATGGCCTCGACCGGCGGCAGGGCGCCCAGCCTCGGACCCTCGCCCGCCTCGAACCAGACCTCCTGGCCCAGGGCCTGCGGGACCAACAGGATGTCGGCGAAGACGATGGCGGCGTCGAAGCCGAACCGCCGCATCGGCTGCAGCGTCGCCTCGGCGGCCTTCTCGGGATCGAGGCAGAAGGCGATGAAGTCCGGCGTCGTCGCCCGCAAAGCCCGGTACTCCGGGAGGTAGCGCCCGGCCTGTCGCATGAACCAGACGGGCGGTCGCGTTGTCGCTTCGCCGGCGAGAACCTTGAGCAGCAGGGGGGTATCGGGGGAAATAG
>JALYPS010000381.1 GCA_030856285.1 Pseudomonadota bacterium | reverse complement strand
GCCTTGCGGGCGTCCTCGGCGGCGGCGAGGTCAGCTTCCAGCTCAGGCCCGCGCGTGGGCGCGCCGGCGATCTCGGTGGTCAGGGTCTCCAGCGCCGCGCCCAGCCGGGTCAGCTCGCTGTTGGCGTCGCCAGCCATGGCCGTCTCGCGCTCGATGTCGCTGGCGATGCGGGCGGCCTCGGCGGTCAGCCGGTCGACCTCGGCCCGGGCGGCCTGTTCGGCCATGTCGAGCCGATCACGCTCCAGCGAGGCTCGGTGCAGCAAGGCGCCGGCGACGGCGTCCTCCTCGCGCGCGGGCTTGAGCGCCTCCTGAGCCGACAGCGCCGCGGTCTGGGCGCGGCTGGATGCGGTGGTCGCCTCACCCACGGCCCGGTCGGCGTCGGCCAACTCCTGGGCCGCGCCTTCCGCGGCCACCCGGGCGTCGTTCCAGCGTACGAACAGAAGGGCGGCCTGCAGGGCCCGGATCTCGGCGGAGATCTTCTTGTACCGCTCGGCCTGCCGCGCCTCGCGCTTCAGCCGTGTCAGCGCCGTCTCCAGCTCGCGGCCGATGTCGTCCAGCCGTTCGAGGTTGGTCTCGGCCGCCTTGAGCCGCAGCTCGGCTTCGTGGCGGCGGGTGTGCAGGCCGGCGACGCCGCCGGCTTCCTCGAGGATGCGGCGGCGGTTCTGCGGCTTGGCGGCGATTAGTTCGCTGATCTGGCCCTGACGGACGAGGGCGGGGGAGTTGGCGCCGGTGGAGGCGTCAGCGAACAGGAGCTGGACGTCGCGGGCGCGGACCTCCTTGCCGTTGATGCGATAGGTCGAGCCCTGACCCCGGTCGATGCGGCGCGACACCTCCAGCATGGGGCTGTCGGTGAACGGCTGGGGCGCCTTGCGCTGGGCGTTGTCGATGGTCAGTTGGACTTCGGCGTGGTTCCGCGGCGGTCGGTCGGCGGCGCCGGCGAAGATGACGTCGTCCATGCCCTGACCGCGCATGGCCTTGGCCGAATTGGCCCCCATGACCCAGCGCAGGCCCTCCAGCACATTGGACTTGCCGCAGCCGTTGGGGCCGACGACGCCGGTCAGGCCCGGCTCGATATGCACCTCGGCGGGATCGACGAAGGACTTGAAGCCCACGAGCCGGAGGCGTTGGAACTGCATCGGCTCCTACGCAGTCACTGACCTGTGGCGGCCGCCCGGATCGCGACCTCCAGCCCGCCCAGCGAGCGGTCCGTCACCCGGCGTCCGTTGACGAAGAAGGCCGGGGTGGTGTGGGCGCCGGCCGCATGCGCGCTGTCGACGTCGCGATTGATGGCGGCCAGGATCGCGGGCATCGCGGCGCAGGCCTCCAGCTGGGCCTGGGTCCGGCCGCTGACGGCGATGGCCGGGGCGTACCAGTCCTCGCGCGTTCCGCCGCGGAAGACCGCGTCCTGCCCGAGCATCAGGGCCGTGGCGACATCGAAGAACCGTTCGGGCGCTGCGCACCGGGCCAGAGCCGCGCCGGGCATGGACACTTCCTCGGGCATGGTGGGCAGGTTGCGGAACACCAGCCGGACCTGGCCGGTGTCGATGAACCGCGTCTTGAACGCCGGATAGACGAACCGGTGCCAGTCGGCGCAGTGGTTGCAGGCGAAGGAGGCGTATTCGACCACTGTCACCGGGGCGTCGGCCCGGCCGATGCTGCGGTCCGCGGCTGTGACCGGAGCGAGCGTCTGGCGCGCGAGGGCGGAGTCCGATCCCGACGCGGAAGCCGCGACAGCCGGCGCCAGCACCGCCAGCGCCAGGATCAGCAGGGATCTCCGCCCGGTGGTCACCGCCGCACTCAGCCCTTGGCCAGTTCGGCTTCGATCGCCCGCGACAGGTCGGCCATGGACGTGCCGCTCTGGGAGCCCGGGGTGATGACCGGGACGCCGTTGACCAGGAAGGCCGGGGTGCCGTCAACGCCTGCCGCCGCAGACGCGCGGGCGCGGTCATCGGCGGCCTTGATGTTTTCCGGGTTCTTGATGCAGGCCTCGATCTGCTGGTTGCTCAGGCCGGCGCCGTTGCCGATGCGGAACAGGGTGTCGCGCGGATTGACGCCCGCCTGCCACTCGTCCTGACTGGCCATGATGTTGTGGACAACGTCGAAATATTTGTCGTCGCCGGCGCAGCGGGCGATCATGAAGCCGGCCACGGCGACATTGACCGGACCGGTCGGCAGCTCGCGGAAGACGTAGCGGACCTTGTTGGTGTCGACATAGGCGGCCTTGAACGCGGCCCAGTTCTCGGTCTGCCAGGCGGCGCAGACGTGGCAGGTGACCGAGGCGTATTCGATCACGGTGACCTTGGCGCCCTCGGCCGCGCCCATGGCCATGTCGCCCTCAGCGGCCGCGTCCGCGCCGCCCCCGCCGCAACCGGCCAGCGTAGCCATGGCGGCCAGGGCCGCTGCTGTCATCGCCGCGCGGCGGCTCATGGCGGCGTATTTGGTCTGGGCGCTCATGGCGTCGTCCTCAACTGGGGGCGGGATTTTCGGGAGCTTCGCGCGATTCCCCGCACATGCGCGCGTCTGAGCATCTTCGAGAACAGAAACGGCGAAGTTTTGTCAACGGCCCGAACGGTCGCGGCCTTTTTCCGGATCGCCCAGAACCGCTCGTCCCAACCGTTCCAGCGGACCTTTCAGAGCCTCGGGCGCTGCGTCAATGGCGGCCTTCAGTTCCGCCTCCTCATGGGCGGCCAGGGGCTGGGCGGCGGGACGGCGTTTCGGGGCGGCGGCGATGTCGGCGGGCGGTTTGACCGGCCCCTGGGCGATCCTGAGCCGGTCCACGCTGCCGGGACCGAGGAACAGATTGACCCGCGCCAGTATGTCCTCGGACTGATGCTGCACCAGCAGGGCGGCCGGTCCGGCCACGCGGAGTTCAAGCGTCCCTCCGGCCCCGCCCCGGCCCTTGGTCAGCTTCTGCGGCCGCGTCACCCGCGCCAGCCGGTCGCCGACGATCTCGCGCCAGCGCGGCTCCAGCGCGGTAGCCCCGCGTCCGAACTTGCCGTCCAGCTCCTTGATCAGCCCCTGCAAGGCCCGCCCGGCCCTGGGCGTCGGGCGGGGGGCCGGACGCGTGCGTCGGCGCGACAGGATTTCGCGGGCCTCGGCGTCTGTGGGCAGCGTGCGGCGCATTTCCGGTCTATAGCGCGGACGATGCGCCCCGTCTCCGCTCTCCGCGCCGCCCTGCTGGACTGGTACGACGCCCACGGGCGGACGTTGGTCTGGCGCGCGCCTCCCGGTTCGCCGCCGCCCGACCCCTACCGGGTCTGGCTGTCCGAGGTGATGCTGCAGCAGACCACCACGCCGCATGCCACGCCCTATTTCCAAGCCTTCACCGCCCGCTGGCCGACAGTCTCCGACCTCGCGGCGGCGGAGGACAGCGACGTCATGGCTGCCTGGGCAGGGCTCGGCTACTACGCCCGCGCCCGCAACCTGTTGGCCTGCGCGCGGGCCGTGGCGGCGAACCACGGCGGCGCTTTCCCTGACACCGAGGCCGGCCTGCTGGCCTTGCCGGGGGTCGGCGCCTATACCGCCGCCGCCGTGGCCGCCATCGCCTTTGGCCAGCCGGCCAATGTGGTCGACGGCAATGTCGAGCGGGTCATGGCGCGCCTGTTCGCGGTCGAGACGCCGCTCCATGCCGCCAAACCGGAGCTCAAACGACTGGCCGCCACGCTGGTCGCCGGGGACCGTCCCGGCGACTGGCCCCAGGCCCTGATGGATCTCGGCGCCACCGTCTGCCGACCGGGCAAGCCGTTGTGCGAGGCCTGTCCGCTGACCTCATGGTGCGCCGGCTACGCGTCGGGTCATCCTGAGCGCTGGCCGCTGAAGACGAAGAAGGCTGATCGCCCTCACCGCACCGGCGTCGCCTGGGTGCTGCGCGACGACCGCGGGCGGGTGGCGCTGGTGCGTCGGCCTGACAAGGGGCTGCTTGGAGGGATGACCGGCCTGCCGACGTCGGAGTGGAGCGTGGGAGCCGCAGAGGCCTCACCGCCCGTCGCCGCCGACTGGCGCGAGGTCGGGGCGATCGAGCACGTCTTCACCCATTTCTCGCTGACGCTGACCGTCCGCGCTGGCCAAGGACAGGGGGATTTCCTTTGGACGGCGCCCGACGAGGCGCTGGGCTCACTGCCCACCGTCTTCCGCAAGGCGCTGGAGCGAGGTCTCGCCTAGCGGACCGTCCGCACCGACACGGGCCCGTCCCGGTGCAGGGGAATGACCACGGTGTGGTTTCCCATCTGCTGGAAGGCCAGATCCACCCTCCCGTCACCGACCTGCAGATTGGTGACGTTGAGCCGGTCGATCCCCGAGGGCAGGACCGGGTCGTCGATCTCGACCACGCCCTCGACCGCGTCGATGCTGATCCCTAGGGCCGACTGCAGCATCAGGAACACCGATCCCGCCGCCCAGGCCTGGGGCAGACAGGCGACCGGATAGGCGATCGGCGGCTCGCCTGGATTGCGCTCGAAGCCGCAGAACAGTTC
>JALYPS010000380.1 GCA_030856285.1 Pseudomonadota bacterium | reverse complement strand
GCTGAGCATCCAACCGCTTTGTTGGCCGCGCGTTCCATAATCCTCCGACGGGCCTGGAGTTGCAAATCCCGCGATGTTGATAGGGTGGACGCCCCCTGACGGCATCTGAGTGCCAAGGCAGGGGTGTTGACCGACCACCAGAGGAGGCGTCCGTGGGATAGGCTACAACGATCGGACTGGACATTGCGAAGATGGTCTGTTCACAAACGACAAATTCTGTCTGATTCGGCGGGGCCAGTCTGTCCTGCCGCAGCGCCGGGGGCGGTCGGGGGCTGACCCTGCGCTGCCCGAGGTCGGTGGCGCCGTTCCGGGAGGATCTTGTCCTCTCGGAGTGAGCCATGAAGCGGCAGCAGTGGACGGTCCGCCGGCGGCCGGTCGGCCATCTGGCGGCGCAGCGGCGGTGGGACAGGGCCTATCAGCTGCTCCTGCAGGCCACCGCCGCACCCGCCGGCCTGCCCGCTCTCCCGGCCACCCCGCAGGAGGCCGTGGAGGAGGGCCGTCATGCCAGTAGCCGCCTATGCCCGGGTCTCGAGCCGGCGCCAGGCCCAGGCGCAGACCATTGAGCAGCAACTCGACCGCCTGCGCGCCCATGCCGCGGCCCGCGGCTGGGAGCTGGCGCAGGAGCACGTCTTTCGCGACGACGGCTACAGCGGCGCCAGCCTCAGGCGTCCCGGCCTGGACCGCCTGCGCGACGCCGCCGCGGGCGCCCGGCTGGACCGCATCCTGATCACCGCGCCGGACCGGCTGGCGCGCTATTATGTGCATCAGGTGCTGCTGGTCGAAGAGCTGCAGGGACGTGGTGCAGCAGTCGAGTTCCTCGACCGGCCGATGAGCCAGGATCCACACGACCAGCTGCTGCTGCAGATCCGTGGCGCGGTGGCCGAGTACGAGCGGACGCTGATCACCGAGCGGATGCGCCGCGGCCGCCTGCGCAAGCTGCGGGCCGGCATCCTGCTGCCCTGGTCGCGGCCGCCCTACGGCTACCGGGTTGACCCCGAGCGACCGCGCGATCCGGCCGGGGTACGGCTGGACGAGGCCGAGGCGGCGGTGGTGCGCGGCCTGTTCGCCTGGTTCGTCGACGAGGGGGCCTCGGTCTCCGAGCTGGCGCGACGCCTGTGCCGCCTGGGCATCGCCTCGCCATGGGGCCTCAGCACCTGGTGCCTCTCGGCCGTGCGCGGGGTGCTGACCAACCCCGTGTACCACGGTCAGGTCTTCGGCAACCGGCTCCGCGCGCGGCCCATTGAGCGGCGGCGTTCCGCCTTGCGGCCGGCCGGCCGTAGCGGGGACAGCAGGCGCGTGACAGACCCGGCCGAGTGGATCGCGGTCGCGGCCGTGCCGGCCATCGTCGACCGCGAACAGTTCGAGCGCGCGCAGGAGCGGCTGGCCTATAATCAGCGAATGGCGCCGCGGAACAACCGGGTGCACCAATACCTCCTGCGCGGCCTGGTCAGCTGCGGCCACTGCCGCCGCGCCTGCGCAGGCCGGCACGTGCTCCGGGGTTACGATTACTACGTGTGCCGGACCACGACCCAGCCGTCGTCTCAGGCGCCGGGCGAACGCTGCCCGACGCGCCACATCCCGGGCCGACCGCTGGAGGAGCTGGTCTGGCGCGACCTGTGCGAGGTGCTCGCCGCGCCGGAGATGATCGCGTATGCGATGGAGCGGGCCCGCGGCGGGCATTGGCTGCCGCAGGAAATGCAGGCGCGGCGAGCCAACCTGCGCCGCGCTCGGGCGGCGCTGCGCCAGCAGATCGAGCGGCTCACCGAGGCCTATCTCGCCGGCGTGGTGCCGCTGGGCGAGTACGAGCGCCGCCGGCGGGAAGCTGAGGTCCGGCTGCTGGCGCTCGACGGCCAGGAGCGCGAACTCATGAACGATGCCAACCGCCAGGGCGAAACCTCTCGCCTCGCGGCCCATGCCGAGGCGTTCTGCCAGCGCGTGCGGCAGGGCTTGGAGCAAGCGGACTTCGGCCGCAAGCGAGAGCTACTGGAGCTGCTCATCGACCGCGTGATCGTCACCGGCGAAGCCGTCGAGATCCGGTACGCGATCCCCGTCGGGCCGGAGGGCGAGCGCGAGCCGTTTTGTCGATTGCGAACAGACTATCAAGCACGTCTTTCAGGCGCATGGCGTGGATCAGTCGGGCAAGGCCGTGCTGCGGCGCAAGCTGCAACGGGCGGAGGTGCTGGCCTTCTTTGAGGGGCTGGAGCCCTGCCTGGTCGGCATCGAGGCCTGCGGCACGGCGCACCAT
>JALYPS010000367.1 GCA_030856285.1 Pseudomonadota bacterium | reverse complement strand
TGGCGGAGACGCAGGGATTCGAACCCTGGGTACCCCTTACAGGGTACGACGATTTAGCAAACCGTTGCCTTCAGCCACTCGGCCACGTCTCCGGCAGGCGGCGTGATTAGCCGAGCAAACGGACCGGCGCAACGGTCAAGACGCGAGGCGCCCGCGAATGGCCCAGCGTTAACGGGACAGTGAGGGCGGGCGTGCATGGTGGGCGGGAACTCTCCCTTCGCGAGCCCCATGACCGAAGCTGCCCGCCGCCAATCGTTCGACGCAGATCTGACCGGGACAGGCGTCATGGACGCCTCGGGCCTCCAGGCTCTGGCCGCTGTGGCTGCAGCCGCGCCGCCGGAGGCTGCCGAGGGCGCGGCCCGGCGTGGCCCCTTCCGCCCCGAGGTCTGGCTGAACGCGCGTCAGCGGCACGCCTCGCGGCTGGGAGCCCACTATTTCCGCGCCTTCGACACCTTGGCCGTGGTCGCGGTCAGCCTGTTGTGCGCCTGGGCGGCGGCGCCGGGCGCCCTGATCCATACCGAAGTATCGCGGGTCATGCCCTTCGTCCTCGGCGCGGCGGCCGTGCTGGGCCTGATGCGGTCGCTGGGGCGATACCGGTTCGCGCGCGGCCAGAAGGCGGCGCGGCATCTGGCCTCGGTCGCAGGCGTCGTGCTGGCGGGCGCGGTCGTGACCCTGGTCGCGGGCTGGGCCCTGCGCGGGGCGGAGGCGCAGGAGTCAGCCTATCTGGTCTGGGCCGGACTGGTGCTGATCACGCTGAACGCCCTGCATATCGGCTGGAGCGACATGGTCGGGCGGTGGCGCGCCTCGGGCGCCCTGACGCCCAATATCGTGCTGGTCGGGGCGACCCGGCACGCCGAGACCCTGATCCGCGAGGCCCTGAAGCGGCGCGATCTCAATGTGCTGGGCATTTTCGACGACCGGCTGGCGCGCAGCCCGCGAGCGATCGAGGGCGTGCCGGTGCTGGGCACGGCGGCCGACCTCCTGACCCACAAGATGACCCCCTATGTCGACCGCATCGTCCTGGCGATCGATCCCCGGGCCGAGGCGCGGGTGCGCGAGCTCAACGCTGCGCTGCGGACCCTGCCGCATGAGGTCACCCTGCTGGTCGAACCCAATGGCGAAGCCGAGACCCGGACGGCGCTCGACCGGCTGGCGGCGGCGCCGCTCGCCGATGTGCAGGGGCCGGTCGATGACGACCGCCGCGCCTTCAACAAGCGTCTGCAGGACATGGTTCTGGGCCTGATCGCCCTCGTCCTGCTGGCCATCCCCATGGGCATCGTGGCGCTGGCCATCCGGCTGGACAGCCCGGGGCCGATCTTCTTCCGCCAGCGCCGGCACGGCTTCAACCACGAGGAAATCGTGGTGTGGAAATTCCGCTCGATGAAGCAGGAGGCCGCCGACGCCACGGCCAGCCGGCAGGTGACCCAGGACGACGACCGCGTCACCCGCATCGGCCGCTTCATCCGCAAGACCAGCCTCGACGAACTGCCGCAGCTGCTGAACGTCATCGCCGGCGAGATGTCGCTGGTCGGGCCCCGGCCCCACGCCATCGGCATGAAGACCGGCCATATCGAGAGCGCCCGTCTGGTCGCCGACTACGCCCACCGTCACCGCATCAAGCCGGGGATGACCGGCTGGGCTGCGGTCAACGGCTCGCGCGGGCCGCTGCACACCGCCCAGGATGTGCGCCGCCGGGTGCAGCTGGACATCGACTATGTCGAGCGCCAGTCCCTGTGGATGGATCTGTGGATCATGGCCATCACCGTGCCTGTGCTGCTGGGCGACCGCACGGCGGTACGCTGATGTTCTGGCGCGGCGTCTGGGGCTATCTGCCGGCGAATATCGTGCAGGGCGTGGTCGGGTTCCTGGCCATCATCCTGTTCACCCGCCTGCTCAGCCCCGCCGATTTTGGCCGCTACGCCCTCGCCTTCTCGGTTCTGACCCTGGCCCATGTCGCGGTGTTCAGCTGGCTGGAAGCCGCCATGGCGCGCTTCTGGGCCTCCGGCAAGCCGGGCGGCGACCTCGCCGGCCATTTCGCAAGCCTGTATCGCGCCGCGACCTGGCTGAGCATCGGCTTCATTCCGGTCGTCGTGCTGGTGCTGTGGCTGTGGCCGGCCGATCCGCTGCTGAAATTCGCGCTCGCCGCCGGGCTGGCGGGCTGTCCGGTGCGCTGCTTCGTCAAGCTGGCGCAGGAGCGCTATCGCGCCGCCGGCGAGGTGTCGAAGGCCGCCAATCTGGACATGTCGGTGGCCGTCGGCGGACTGGTCATCGGCGTCGCCTTCGCCCTGGGCGGCGCGGGAGGGGCGGCGCCACTGCTGGGGCTGGCGCTGGCGCC
Source organism: Pseudomonadota bacterium (assembly GCA_030856285.1). Lineage (GTDB taxonomy): Bacteria > Pseudomonadota > Alphaproteobacteria > Caulobacterales > Caulobacteraceae > Brevundimonas. The sequence goes on along the minus strand of JALYPS010000367.1, from coordinate 6,458 downwards.
GCTCGCGGCCCTGCCCTTCATCCTGCCCGGCGAACTCAAGCAGGCGCGGGGCGGAACGGCCGAGCGCGAGAGACTGCGGACCTACGCCGTCTATGGCTATCCGATCGCGGCCTCCCTGGCCCTGACGGTGGTGCTGGCCTCGACCGACCGGTTCCTGCTGGCGGTCTATATGGATGAGGCGGCGGTGGGCGCCTATCACGCCAGCTATTCGATCGCCAACCGGACGCTGGACGTCCTGTTCCTGTGGCTGGGCACGGCGGGACAACCGGCCCTGGTCATGGCCCTGGAGCGCGGCGGGGTGGACCGGCTCAAGGCCGCCGCGCGCGAACAGCTGTCGACCTTCCTGCTCCTGGGCCTGCCGGCGGCGGCGGGAGTGGCGCTGGTGGCCCGTCCGCTGGCCGAAGTTCTGATCGGCGAGGAGCTGCGCACGGCGGCGGCCAGCGTGACGCCGTGGATCGCCCTGTCGGCCCTGCTGTTCGGCCTCACCGCCTATTATTTCGGACAGGCCTTCACCCTCGGCAAGAAGACGAAGCGCCTGCTGATCGCCATGGCCATTCCAGCGGGGCTGAACGTGGTCCTGAACCTCATACTGGTGCCGCGCTTCGGTCTGATGGGGGCCGCCTGGGCCACGGCGGCCAGCTTCGCCATCGGCATGATCGCGACCTGGCTGATCGGCCGCCGCGTCGTCGCCCTGCCGATCCCCTGGGAGGCTCTGGCGCGCTGCAGTGTCGCGACGGGGATCATGGCGCTGGCCGTGTCGCGCCTGCCCGCCATCGGCGGCTTCGGCGAGCTGGTTCTCGACGCCGGAGTCGGCGGACTCGTCTATGCCGCCGCGGCCCTGACGCTCAACGCGGCCGGGGTGCGCGACGTGGCCCTCAGGCTTCTGGCGCAACGCGGGATACGGGAAGCGGCGGCATGAGCGTCCGGGCGAAAATGACCGAAAGCCCCGCCTGGAAGGCCGCGAAGCCCGCGGTCTCGGTGCTGATCCCCTTCCTGCGCGACGATCCCGCAGAATTGCTGACCCTGCTCGACGAGGAGGCCGGCTCGGTCGGCGGCGCGGTCGAGATCGTCCTGCTGGACGACGGCACCCGGGACGCGGCCCTGACGGCCCGGCTGGCGGGCCAGATCAAGGCCATGGCCCTGCCCGTCCGGCTGATCACCCTGCCCGTCAATGAGGGACGCTCGATCGGACGGAACCGGCTGGCCTCGGCGGCGCGCGGCGGCAGCCTGCTGTTCCTCGACAGCGATATGCGGCCCGACGACCGGCGCTTCCTGCGGGACTGGGCCGATCTGGCCGCGCGCGAGGACCCGGCGGTGGCCTTCGGCGGCTTCTCCCTGCTGCAGGCCCCGACCGACGCCCGCTTCGCCGTGCATCGCGCCATGGCCGCCAAATCCGAGTGCGTGCCGTATACCGAGCGGGCCAAACAGCCCGAGAAATACGTCTACACCTCCAACCTGCTGGTCCGACGCGACGTGTTCGAGTCCGAGGCCTTCGACCCCGGCTTCACCGGTTGGGGTTGGGAGGATGTGGAATGGGCCATGCGGGTGTCGCGCCGGTTCCGCGTGGTTCACCTCGACAATGCCGCCACCCATATGGGGCTCGACACCGTCGCGGCCCTCGCCGGCAAATACGAGCAATCGGCCCCGAATTTCGGCCGTATGGCCCGGCGTCACCCCGAAATCGTCGCTGCGTATCCCAGCTACAGGGCGGCGCGGCTGCTGAAGCGCCTGCCCGGCCTGCCCGGCCTGCGGCGGATGATGCGGCGCGGGGCCGACACGACATGGCTGCCGGTCGGCGCGCGGGCGTTCTCGCTGCGTCTGTACCGCGCCGCCCTCTATGCGGACGCCGTGTGATGGCCGATGTCGCCGTCATCGTCCCGACCCTGAGGCGGCCCGGGAGCCTTGAGCGGGCCCTGCGCTCGCTGTTCGCCCAGACCGGCGTCGCTGACCGGGTCTCCGCCATTGTCGTGGTCGACAATGATCCCGTCGGATCAGCGGCGTCGACCGTCGACGCCCTCCGGACGCGCTCGCCCTGGACACTGACCTATGTGCATGCGCCCCGTCCCGGCGTCGCCACCGCGCGCAATGCCGGACTGGCCGCGACAGAGGCCCCGCTGATAGCGTTCCTCGACGATGATGAGGCGGCCTCGCCGGGTTGGCTCGCGGCCCTGCTTAAAGCCCAGGCAGACACCGGCGCCGACGCCGTCTTCGGTCCGATCACTGGCCGGGCGCCCGACGCCGTCGCCTGGCTGAAACCCTGGCTGGAGCGGTTCTTCGGCCGCGAGGGGCCGGAACAGACGCGGCTGATCGACCATCCCTTCGGCTGCGGCAACTCCCTGATGGTGCGCAGCTCAGCCCTGCCCGGCTCGGCTCCGTTCGATGCGGGTGCCGATCAGGCGGGCGGCGAGGACGACGCCCTGTTCGCGGCGCTGGCCTCGCGCGGCGGCCGCTTCGGCTGGGCCGCCGAAGCCTGGGTCGAGGAGTTCGCGCCAGCCCATCGCGCCACCCTGAACTACGCTCTCGCCCGCGCCTTCGCCTATGGCCAGGGCCCCAGCCAGACGGCGGCGGCGGCGAAGGACTGGCCCGGCGTGGCGCGCTGGATGGCCATCGGCGCCGCCCAGACCGCCGTCTGGGGCGCCGCCTCGGCCGCCCTGACCGTCATCGCCAGCCCGAAGCGAGCGGAGATGTATGACCGCACCGCGCGCGGTGTTGGAAAACTGTTCTGGATGAAGGGGTTCGAACCCCATTTTTATGGCGCGCGCGAGGTCGCCCGGCTGGACGCGGCGCAAGTCTAGCCAGTCAATCGCTTCAGGAAGGCCGGCGGATTGTAGGTCGAACGGTTGACCACCACCCCCGCGATCTTGCCGCCCACCGCCTCGATCTCGTCGCGCAGCATCAGCGGCTCATTGGTCGCCCCGCTCTCGGCCGCCACAACCAGAACCGTGGAGTCGACATAGGGAGCGAGGGTGATGGCCATGTCGTTGCGGTCGGCGGCGGGGGCGTCGATCACCACCGTATCGGCATGTTTGCGCAGGGCGTCCCAGTAGCGGGCGTCGCTGACCGCCTCGGCGCGCTGGCCCGAGCGCAGATGCTCCGCCGCGAACCGGGTCACCCACAACCGCCCGCCGAGACAGGGCCGGGCGCTCATCAGCCGGGCCGGATGCACAGGCTTGCCCGCCCGATCCATGATGCGCGGCGTGATGGCGAAGAAGATGGAGCCGTCGGGCGTGGCGATGGCCGCCTTGCCGATGCGGCCGAAACGGTCGGGTTGGGCGGCGACGGCGTCCAACTGACCCTGCTGGGCCAGGTCGCCGTCGATCAGCCAGACCGGACGGCGGGCCCGCACGGCGGCCAGCCGGGCATACTCCCGCGCGACCGTCGACACGCCCTCGCCCGTGGTGGCGGCTGCGATCTGGACCACGCGGCCGCGATGTCCCGGCGCCGGCCCCAGCGCGGCCCAGAGAGCCGCCATTTCGGATGTCAGATCGACCATCGAATCGGTACACGCCCGGTTACAGGCTCCTACGCTAACACGGGCACGCTCATCGGGCCTTCATCGGTGCGACGGCCAGAACGGGCATATCGAGGGTCCGTCCGGTCGAGGCCGGGGTGACGTAGCCCCGCCGCGTAAACACCCGCAGCAGGCCGACGCACAGGGCGGTAAAGGCGGCGAAAAGGAAGACCACCGCCAGCAGGGGGGCCTTAAGGCTGGAGCCCCGGGTCGGAGCCTCGGCGCGCTCGATGACATTGACGTTGTCGGCCCCGGCGGCGACCAGGGCGCTGTCGGCGCGGGCGGCGCTCTCGCGCTGCTGGAAGTCGCGCACCAGGGTGGTCAGGACCTCCCGGTTGCCGGCGAGGTTGGCGTTGGCCGACTCCAGCCGGGTCATCTCCGCCTGCCGCGCCCGCAACTGGTTCAACTGGCCCTCGGCCACGGCCAGCCGGGCGGCGAGGCCGTCGCGATCGGCCGCGGCGGTAATCCGGCTGGTTTCGATCTCGGTGAAGATGGTGCTGGGGCCGGTGCGGACCTCCTTGGGTCCGACTGTGGTGCCGGTGGCGACATAGGCCTGCAGGTCGGCGATCTGCTGGTCGATGTCGCGGACCGGCTGGGCCTCGGGCGTATAGCGCGACAGCAGGGCCTCGCGCTGGGTGCGCAGCGTCAGGATCTGGTCCTGGGCCGAAATGTTCAGGTCCTGCTGCAGCACGACCTCGGCGGGTTGTTGCGACAGCTGGGCCTCCAGCGTCGATAGCCGCTGGCTCGCCTGGTTCAGCTGCGCGCGCAGCGACAGGGCCTCGGCGTAGGTGGTCTGGTAGGTGGCGGCCAGGGTCGCCTTGGCGGTGGCGAAGTCGCCCAGGTCATTGGACGCCAGGAAGGCGTTATAGGCCTCATCGGCGGTGGCCAGATCGTCCTCGAAGGCCGCGCGCTGGGCCGCATAGGCCGGGGTGGCGCCGCCGCCGAACACCTGACGGCGCTGCACCAGATATTGATCCACCACGGCGTTCAGCACCTGGGCCGCCCGCACGGGGTCGTCGGATTCGTATGAGGCCGAGATAATGGCGCTGCCGGGGGTCACGCCCACGCCGAGGCCGTTATCGAGCGCCTTCAGCGCCGCGGTTTCCCTTTCCGCCGGCGTGCCACGCGCGCCGGGGCCCAGAACCGTGTCGGCGCCGACGGCGCGGACGGCGCGACGCTTGACCTCGAGACTGCCCAGAATGGCGGCCTCGGCCTGGGCGACGGCGTCGGCTTCCAGCGGCTGGCTGCGCTCGGTCGGGCCGACGCGGGGCTGGTAGACATATTCGGAGCCCGCCCCGGCATAGACGCTGGCGGTGGCGGTGTAGGATTTCTTCAGCGTCAGCACCGCCGCCGTGCCGATGGCGAACACCACCAGGAAGATCACGACCATCAGCAGGGTTTCACGGAACAGCAGGCCGACGACATCGGAAAATCCGTAGCGCGGGCGGACTGTCGTGTAGGCCGACGTGCGCATGGGGGGCGAACTGATTCCATTGTACTGGACTGGAACTGTCAGCCTTGGGCCAGCCGCGTTAACCACTGGTTACGCATAAGCGCCGACCCTGCACTGGACGCTGTCTTCGCGGAGTGAGTCCCCATGTCCATCGACCGTCGCCTGTTGCTGCTCGGTCTCGTCGGCGCCGGCGCGATGGTCAGTGGATGCGGCGGCGTGCCGGGACTCCCACGCGTCCCGGGCCTTGGCGGCGGCGATGACTACGGTTCACGCATGCCCCTGCCCCAGAGCTCGCGCGGCGGCGCTAACCGGATCCAGAACGTTGGCCGGACCTCCTTTCCCGAGATCGGTTTCGCCGACTGGACCGAGACGGAGCCGGAATACGTCCTCTACCCCGGCGACGAGATCGAGATCGCAACCCCCACAGCGCCCGAACAAACCCGAACCCAGCGTATCGGGCCGGATGGTCGGATTTCCCTGCCGATGGCCGGCCAGATCATGGCCGCGGATCGCACGATTGCGGAGGTCGAGGCCGACGCCTCCTCGGCGTTCATCCCCTATCTGCGCCGCCCGGTGGTCGAGATCACGCTGAAGACCGCGGGGCCGATCCGCGTCTGGGTCGGCGGCGAGGTGCGCACGCCCGGCATGGTCGAGATGAATGGCGATCTGGACGCCTATCAGGCGGTCATCCAGGCCGGGGACTTCCTGCCGACTGCGAAACAGGGGGAGGTGGCGCTGATCCGGCGTGGCCCGGGCGGCATCCGGATGATGCGGGCGGTGGACCTGCGGCCCCGTCGGGGCGAGGTCATCGCCCTGCGGCGCGGGGACATCATCTTCGTGCCGCGCTCGACCCTGGGCGAAGTGGCCAATTTCATCAGCCTGTTCCGCAACGCCCTGCCGATCGGCTTCAACTACGCCATCGGCGGGCAGTATCAGCAGTTCTGAGTGGCTGGTGGCTAGTGGCTAGTGGTTGTATGTTCCCCCAACTTTCGAGGGAACACCATGACCGAAATCGTCGTCGCCTGCTATCGAGACCTTCTGGTCTGGCAAAAGGCACTCGATTGGGCGGAAGCGATCTATCAAGCGACGGCGCGCTGGCCTCGTGAAGAACGTTTCGGTCTTGTCAGCCAGGTCAGACGCTCCGCAATCTCGGTCGCATCCAACATTGCCGAGGGCGCCGCGGGCCGGACGACCGGGGAATTCGTTCAGTTCGTGGGTGTTGCACAGGGGTCGCTGGCTGAAGCCGAGACGCAACTGCTTCTGGCTCAACGACTTGGCTATGTAGCGGGCGACGACGCCGATGCTCTTCTGGGAGCGTCCGCCGAAATCGGTCGAATGTTGGCGGGGCTGGCCAGTTCTCTGCGTCGGCGCAAGGACGCCTGATCCCACTGGCCACTGGCCACCTGCGGCCGTCAGGCCGCCAGACTAACCACGCCAGCGTCGATCCAGCGGCGAGCCGCTTTCTGGGCTTCGGCGATCTCGTCCTGCTCCATC
>JALYPS010000341.1 GCA_030856285.1 Pseudomonadota bacterium | reverse complement strand
CGGATAGGCGACGAGGAAATGCCGCGAGCCTCTCGGGAAGGTCTCGACCAGCAGGGTTCCGGCGTCGGGGATGACGGACCGCGTCTCCTGCAGTTCCAGCCATTCCTGCACATCGGGCGGCAGGACGCGCCAGTGGTCGCGGTCCTGGATCATGGCCCGCACGCGGTCGGCCAGAGAGGTCGACATCGGGAATTTCGACCCGCCCCATGACGGGATCTTGGGGTCCTTGTCCTGCGCGTGGGTCACCAACGCATCCATCCCGTTGATGCCCTGAAACGCCCAGACCTGACCGGCGAAGACGAAGGTGTCGCCCGGCGTCATCTGCTCGAAATAGCTCTCCTCGGCCTCGCCCACCTTGCGCCCGCCGATCAGCTGTTTCGACGCGCCCCCGCGCCGTGAGGCGATCCGCACATTCAGGGTCGCCGCCGCCACGATGGTCCCGACATTCATCCGGTGACGCTGGGCCGTCTGGGCGTTGCGGACCTTCCACTTGCCGTCCTGCGTCCGGACGATCCGCGCGAACCGCTCATAGGTGCGCAGGGCGTAGCCGCCGGTGGCGACCAGATCGACCACCTCCTCGAACTGCTCATAGGACAAGCCACGATAGGAACCGCAGCCGGTGATCTCCGTATACAGATCATCCAGCGCGAACGGCTCCGAGCAGGCGCAGCCCATGACGTGCTGGGCCAGGGTATCGAGCGTGCCCGTATGCACCGGCTCCCAGTCGAAGGCGTTCTCGGCCACCGCCTCGCGCGCGGCCTGGCACTCCAGCATCTCGAACCGGCTGGCCGGCACCATCAGGGCGCGGGAAGGCTCGTCCAGCCGGTGATTGGCCCGGCCGATGCGCTGAACCAGCCGCGAGGCGCCCTTGGGCGCGGCCAGCTGGATGACCAGATCGACGTCGCCCCAGTCGATGCCGAGGTCGAGCGTTGAGGTGCAGACCACGGCCCTGAGCTCTCCCCGCGCCATCGCCGCCTCGACCTTGCGCCGCTGCTCCGCCGCCAGAGAACCGTGGTGCAGGGCGATCGGCAGGTCGTCGTCGTTGATGGCCCACAGCGACTGAAAGACGAACTCCGCCTGCCAGCGCGTATTGACGAAGATCAGGGTCATGCCCGAGTGCTTGAGCGCCTCATAGACTTCCGGGATGGCGTGCTGGCCGGTGTGGCCGGCCCAGGGGACCTTGCCCTCGCTGACCAGCACATCCACCACCGGCGGGGCGCCGGGGTCCCCGCGGACGATGGTGACGTCGCTCGCGATCCCTTCTCCCCTTGAGGGAGAAGGTGGGCTGCGAAGCAGCTCGGATGAGGGGGCTGATTCCACAGGCAGGGCGTCGGACGATGAGCGTGAGGCCGGCAGCCCCCTCATCCGGCCCTCAGGGCCACCTTCTCCCTCAGGAGAAGAAGGAACCGCGGCGCCGCCCGGCCTCAGCCAGTCCGCGATCATCTCCGGATCATCGACCGTCGCCGACAGCGCCACCCGCCGCATCCCCGGCGCGAACTGCTGCAGGCGCCCCAGCCCCAGCGACAGCAGGTCCCCCCGCTTGCCGCTCCAGATCGCGTGCACCTCGTCCAGCACCACGCATTTGAGATCGGCGAAATAGGCCCGCGCCCCGTCCCAGGCGCAGAACAGGGCCAGCTGCTCCGGCGTGGTCAGCAGGATGTCGGGTGGGTTGTCGCGCTGCCGCTGCTTCTTGGACTGCTTCGTATCCCCGGTCCGGCTCTCGACATGGATGTTCAGCCCGATCTCGCGGATCGGCGTCATCAGGTTGCGCTCGACGTCGGTCGTCAGCGCCTTCAGCGGCGACAGATAGAGCGTATGCACCCCCGACCCCGGCCCGAACGCCGGCCGTGGCCCGCGCTCCGCCAGTTCGACCAGCGAAGGCAGAAATCCCGCCAGCGTCTTGCCCCCGCCCGTCGGCGCAACCAGCAGGGCATGCGACCCGGCCCGCGCCGCCGCGATCATCTCCAGCTGATGCCTGCGAGGCGACCAGCCGCGCCGCGCGAACCAGTCGGCGAAGAGGGGCGAAAGCGTTGCAGGAGCGGGCGGCGGCGTCACATCGCGCCTATAGCATGTTCCCGTTCCGTTTCACGTCCCGAACCGCTATCTATGGATCGTGTCCGTCGACTCCCTCACCTCTTCCGCAGCCC
>JALYPS010000313.1 GCA_030856285.1 Pseudomonadota bacterium | reverse complement strand
GTCATGGCCCCGCGCGTCGCCGCTTCCGGTGCGGGCGTAGGTGTAGCCGCAGGCTTCTTCGGGATCGGCGGCGGCTTCCTGATCGTTCCCGGCCTGATGGGCGCCGCCGGCATGACGCTGGCTCTGGCCCAGGCTTCGTCTCTGGTGAGCGTCGCGGCCTTCGGGGCCACGACGGCGGCCAACTACGCCCTGTCGGGCCTGATCGACTGGCCGATCGTGGCGGCCATGGCGGCGGGCGGGACCGTGGGCACCCTCGCGGGCCTGCCCGTCGCCAAACGGCTGGGGGCCAACGCCGTCCTCGGCCGACGTCTGTTCGCGGGGCTGATCCTGATCGTCGCGGTCTATGTGGGGATCAAGGCCGTGACAGCCCTCTAGCGGCCCCCCGCCCTGAGGAAGGCGTCGCGGGCGGCGGCCAGGCGCGACGGGATCAGGCCGCGCAAGGAGGACTGGCCGCGCTGCTTCAACCCTGCCTCCTGGCCCTTGCGCCACACGATGTCCCCCTCGACCGCCAGTCCGCGGTCGATGTCGACCACCTGGACGTGGATGGGCAGCGCGAGGGTGCGATCCAGCCGCAGGCGGACGCCTGTCGACGAATTGTCGACGATCATGCAGGGCAGCTCCAGCCCCGGCGCGACCACGACGGCGCGGGTCCCGGAGGGGGAGCGCGGCTCAAGACGGCGATCTTCCGGCGTGGTCATCCGGGTATTGAGTCCGGCAGCCGGTTTCGATCCAGTTGCACGACGACATCCGCGCGGACGCCCCCGTCCAGCATATGGCGGCTGATGCGCTCGAAATACTGGACGAAGCCGTCCAGCCGCCTGCGTTCGAAGATCGGGAGCCTTGCCGGGGCGACGCCCAGAAGATCGGCCTCCTGCTGGCAACGCCAGTCCGGCACGACATCGAAGCCGGGCGCTTTCAGGAACAGAACGGCGTCGAATCCAGCGACGAAATCGGCGTAGGGGCCCGCGACATATCCGTTGACCGCACGGCGCCAGGCGCCGTCGGGGTCCCGGTCCCGCTCCAGCGCATTGATCGGCTCGGCGAGGCCGGCCTCATCCTGGGGCAGGGCACCCAGGCACCAGGCGTCGATCAGGATGGCCCTGGGTCGGCCTTCAAAGATTCTCCAGTCCCGGATAGGCCGGCGATCGTCCTCGCGCTTGTCGAAGTCGGGGATCAGAACCTTGTCGTCGGGCCGGGCGGCGCCGAGCGACTTGATCAGCCGGCTCAGCATCTTGAGGTCGTGCGTTCCGGGCGGACCCCGCGTCAGGAACAGCGGATGAATCTCCTCCGCCATGGCCTCGCGGCGCGCACGGGTCAGATAGACATCGTCGATGGAGATCTGCACCCCGCCGAATTCCTCGGCGGCCGCGCGGGCCAGCGTGGTCTTGCCCGATCCCTGCGCGCCGACCACGGCGATCAGTGGCGGACGGGCCGCGATCCCGTTTTTCCGGGTGGTGACGATCAGCCGTCCGATCAGGTCGACCATGCGAGGATCTGCCCGGCCCAACGCCGCGGCTCAGTGCTGGTCTTCGGGCAGGCGGACGATCAGGCCGTCGAGATCGTCCGAGACCCGGATCTGGCAGGACAGGCGACTGTTCGGCTGAACGTTCTCGGCGAAGTCCAGCATCGACTCCTCCATGGCCGAGGCGCGGCCGGTTTCGGCGGCGAAGGCTTCATCGACATAGACATGGCAGGTCGCGCAGGCGCAGGCGCCGCCGCAGTCGGCGTCGATGCCCGGGACATTGTTGCGGATCGCCCCCTCCATGACGGAGAGGCCGTTCTTGACCTCCACGACATGCTCGCGGCCGTCATGTTCGATGTAGGTTATCTTCGCCAAGTCAGGCCGCTTCCGTCTTCCTGCGTGACGGCGACACCATCAGCTTCTTCGTCTTGGCGATCGCCTCCGCCGGGTTCAACCCCTTGGGACAGACCTGGGCGCAGTTCATGATGGTGTGGCAGCGGTAGAGTTTGAACGGGTCCTCGAGGTCGTCGAGGCGCTTGTCCGTCGCGTCGTCGCGGCTGTCGGCGATCCAGCGGTAGGACTGCAGCAGGGCCGCGGGGCCGAGGTATTCCGTCTGGTTCCACCAGTAGCTGGGGCACGACGTCGAACAGCAGGCGCACAGGATGCATTCGTACAGGCCGTCCAGCTTGGCGCGGTCCTCGGGCAGCTGGATCCGCTCCTTCTCCGGGTCCGGCTCGTCGGACTGGAGGTAGGGCTGGATCGAGTCGTACTGGGCGTAGAACAGGGTCAGGTCCGTCACCAGATCCTTGACCACCGACTGGTGCGGCAGGGGCGCGATCGAGATGGTCGAGGACGAGCACTCCTCCCACCCCTTGGTGCAGGCCAGGGTGTTGCGCCCGTCGATGTTCATTGAACACGAGCCGCAGATGCCCTCGCGGCACGAGCGCCGGAAGGTAAGGGTCGGGTCGATCTCGTTCTTGATGTGGATCAGGGCGTCCAGCAGCATCGGGCCGTGGTCGTCCGCCGAGATCTCGAACGTGTCCCAGCGCGGGTCGGCGTCGACCTCGGGGTCATAGCGATAGACCTTGTAGGTCTTGACGTTCTTCGCGCCGGCCGGGGCCTTGTGGACCTTGCCGCGGGTGGGTTTGGAACCCTTGGGGAGAGTCAGCTGGACCATCAGTACACCCGCGCCTTGGGCTCAATGTAATCGATGTCCTTCGACATCGTGTAGTTATGCACCGGGCGGTAGTCGATCTTCACGGCCTCGCCGGGGACCTTCCAGGTCAGGGTGTGTTTCATCCACTCGACGTCGTTGCGGTCCGGATAGTCCTCGCGGGCGTGGGCGCCGCGGCTCTCGGTGCGGTTCAGGGCGCCCTCGATGGTGACCAGGGCCTGATCGATCAGGTTGTCGTATTCAAGGGTCTCGACCAGATCGGTGTTCCAGATCAGGCCGCGGTCGGTGGTCTTGATGTCGGCGCCGGCGGCGTGGATGGCGCGCAGCTTGGCCACCCCCTCCTCCAGCGTCTTGCCGGTGCGGAAGACGGCGGCGTCGGACTGCATCGCGCGCTGCATGTCGATGCGCAGTTTCGACGTCGGGGTCGAGCCGTTGGCGTGGCGGAAACGGTCGAACCGGGCGATGTGGCCCTCGGTGGCCGCGGCCGGGACGTCGGGGACCTTCGAGCCCTTGTCCACCACCTCACCGCAGCGCAGGCCGGCGGCGCGGCCGAAGACGACCAGATCGGTCAGGCTGTTGGAGCCGAGGCGGTTGGCCCCGTGCACCGAGACGCAGGCCGCCTCGCCCACGGCCATCAGGCCGGGCACGACGGTGTCGGCGTTCTCGCCGACCTTGGTCAGGACCTCGCCGTGATAGTTCGTGGGGATGCCGCCCATATTGTAGTGGACGGTCGGCAGGACCGGGATCGGCTGCTTCGTGACATCGACGCCGGCGAAGATTTTCGCGCTCTCGGAAATGCCCGGCAGCCGCTGGTGCAGCACGGCCGGGTCGAGGTGGTCGAGGTGCAGGTGGATGTGGTCCTTGTTCGGGCCGACGCCGCGGCCCTCGCGGATCTCGATCGTCATGGATCGGCTGACCATGTCGCGCGGGGCCAGGTCCTTCACGGTCGGCGCATAGCGCTCCATGAAGCGCTCGCCCTCGGAATTGGTCAGATAGCCGCCCTCGCCGCGGGCGCCCTCGGTGATCAGACAGCCGGCGCCGTAGATGCCGGTCGGGTGGAACTGGACGAACTCCATGTCCTGCAGCGGCAGGCCGGCGCGCAGCACCATGGCGTTGCCGTCGCCGGTGCAGGTGTGGGCCGAGGTGGCGCTGAAATAGGCGCGGCCGTAACCGCCGGTGGCCAGGATCACCAGCTTCGCGCGGAAGCGGTGCATCGTGCCGTCGTCGAGTTTGAGCGCGGTGACGCCCGTGCAGGCGCCGTTCTGCATGATCAGGTCGAGGGCGAAATACTCGACGAAGAACTCGACCTCGCGACGCACCGACTGGCCGTAGAGGGTGTGCAGGATGGCGTGGCCGGTGCGGTCGGCGGCGGCGCAGGTGCGCTGCACCGGGCCCTCGCCGAAATTGCGGGTCATGCCGCCGAAGGCGCGCTGGTAAATCTTGCCTTCCTCGGTGCGCGAGAACGGCACGCCCCAGTGTTCCAGCTCGTAGACGGCCTTGGGCGCGTTGCGGACCAGGTATTCGATTGCGTCCTGGTCGCCCAGCCAGTCCGACCCCTTGACGGTGTCGTACATGTGCCACTGCCAGCTATCCTCGCCCATATTGCCGAGCGAGGCGGAGATGCCGCCCTGGGCCGCAACGGTGTGGGAGCGGGTCGGGAAGACCTTGGTGACGCAGGCGACCTTCAGCCCCTGCTGGGCGGCGCCGAGCGCTGCGCGAAGGCCCGAGCCGCCCGCGCCGACGACGACGACGTCATAGGCGTGATCGACGAATTCATAAGCAGCCATCAGCCGTCAGATCCCGAAACCGGCGGGCAGGGGCGCAGAACCCAGCGCCAGCCGCACGATGAAGAAGACGCCCGCCGCTGCGAGCAGGACGCAGAGCAGGGCGATCAGGCCCAGCAGCGCGCCGCGCGAGCCGGGCTTGTGGATATAGTCATCGACGATGACCTTCAGCCCCATCTGCATATGCCAGAGGCTGACCGCCAGGGTGACGGCCAGAAGGACCGCGTTCACCGGCGACCGGAACCAGTCCAGGGCGCCGTCATAACCGCCGCCCGACAGGGCGAAGCCGCTCCACAGGCCCCAGAGGGTCAGGGGAACGAGGATGGCGGACGACAGCCGTTCGGCGGTCCATTCCCCGGCGCCGTGACGCTCGGAGATCTTGACGCCCTTCACAAAGGCCTTGGTTTCGGCGCTCACAGGGAGACCCTCCCCGAGCTGAACATGAAGGCCCAGAAGGCCACGGCGATGACGACGCCGCCGATCATCGAGGCCCAGGACAGGGTGTCGGCGGCCTTGGGCGACAGGCCGCGACCGGCGTCCCAGATCAGGTGGCGGACGCCGCCGGTCAGGTGCAGGCAGAGGGCCACGGTCAGGCCGAACCAGACCAGCAGGCCGAGCGGCGATCCCATCCACCCGGTGAAGGTCGCATAGGCCTCCGGCCCGAAGGCCAGGGCCATCAGCCAGACAAGAACCAGCACCGCCCCGACCGACAGGGCCCCGCCGGTCATTCGGTTCAGGATCGAGGCGAACATGGTGACGTGCCAGCGCCAGATCTGCAGATGCGGCGACAGGGGGCGGACGCGGCCGTTGGGCTGGACCACGAACCGGCCGGTCTGGTCGTCAGACGGGTCGTTGGAGGCGTCGCCCGGCAAGGGGGAGGTCGACATATTGCGAATGGTTCTCAGAAACCTGAGCGAATTCAGCCGCTCGAAACCGGTGGTCCGGGTTTAGTCAGCGTGGCGGCGGGGGTCAACGAAACGTGAGCAGGTGCGGCATCCGGGATCACGAATTCGCGGGCCGGGTGCAGCCGCTTTGTCATTCGCGCCGGTTCACGGCAGTCTGGCCGCCATGTCGGGTTTTATCGTCCTCGCCTTCACCGGCCTGCTGATGCAGGAGGCCGCGCCGCATCCGTCCACGCTGGAAGCCTATCGGGCCCCGGTGATCCGCCCGTTCGAGCCGGTGCGGAATTTCGCCCGCGCACAGGCGCAGGGC
>JALYPS010000498.1 GCA_030856285.1 Pseudomonadota bacterium | reverse complement strand
GTGTGTGGATCGTTGCAAGTAGCCGGCTGAGGTTGCCTATCGGGGCGAGCCGCTTCAAACCTGATCCGTGACCAGACAAGCCCTCATCATCGATTGCGACCCCGGCGTGGATGACGCCGTGGCGCTGATGCTCGCCTTCGGCTCGGAGGCGTTCGAGCTGCTGGCCGTGACAGCTGTTGGCGGAAATGTGCCGGTGGTGAAGACGGCGCGGAACGCCCGGATTCTGCGCCAGATCGCGGGACGGGAAGAGGTGCCGGTGTTCATGGGCGCTGACCGGCCGCTGCGGCGCGAGCCGGCGGGGGCGGGGGAGTTTCACGGCTCCGAGGGGTTGGGCGACCGGACGCCGTTCGAGCCCCATGCGCCGTGCGCGGACGGGCACGCCGTGGACGCCATCATCGATCTGGTCATGGCCCGCCCGGCGAAGTCCGTGGCGCTGGCGGTGCTGGGGCCACTGACCAATCTGGCGCTGGCGTTGCGCAAGGAACCGGCGCTGGCGGAACGGCTGGGGCCGGTGGCGGTCATGGGCGGGGCGCGGTCGGAGGGCGGCAATATCACCGCCTCGGCCGAGTTCAACATCTGGGCCGATCCCGAGGCGGCGGCCGAGGTGCTGGCGACCGGGTGCGAGGTTGTCCTGTTCGGGCTGGACGCGACGCATCAGGTGCGGGCGACCGACGCGCGGATGGCGGCGCTGGAGGCGATCGGCACGCCGATGGCGGACGCGGCGGCGTCGATGATGCGGTTCTCGCAGCGGGTCGAGCGCGAGATCGTGGGCTGGGACGCGCCGCCGGTGCACGATCCCTGTCCCGTGGCCTGGCTGCTGAAGCCCGCCTTGTTCGAACTGAAGCCGTGCCGGATCGCCGTGGAGACAGAAAGCGATCTGACGCGGGGCCATACGGCGGTTGAGTTCCGGGAATTCGTCGCCGGGTCGCTGCCGCACCGCTGGGCGGTTTCGGCTGATGCGGACGGGATCTTCGCCCTGATCGGGGAGGCGTGTTCGTGAGAATTACGGTCGTCGGTTCGATCAATCTGGATTTCGTGGCGACCGCGCCGCGCCTGCCGCGGGCAGGCGAGACCGTGACCGGGGCGACCCTGGCGCGGCATCCGGGCGGCAAGGGGGCAAATCAGGCGTTGGCGGCGGAACGGCTGGGCGCCGAGGTCTGTATGATTGGTCGGGTCGGACGCGACGGCATGGCCGAGGAGGCGATGGCCCTGCTGATGGCCGACGACGTCGATGTCGGCGCGGTGGTGACGGACGCCACGGCCTCGACCGGCGTGGCCCTGATCGCGGTCGATCCCGAGGGCGAGAACCAGATCGTGGTGGCGGCGGGGGCGAACCACAGCGCCATGCCGGAACAGCTGCCGGCGCGGATCGAGACGCCGCTGATCCTGCAGCTGGAGTTGCCGATTGAGACGGTCGAGGCGGCGGCGGGGCGGGCGACGGAGTTCGTGTGCATCAACCTGGCTCCGGCGGCGCCGGTGTCGGACCAGTTGCTGCGCCGGGCGGACCTGCTGGTGGTCAATGAGACCGAGGCGGAATTCTATGGCGACCTGCTGCACCAGGGCGGGGGCCGGGTGGTGGTGACGCTGGGGGCGAGGGGCGCGGTCATGTACCAGCGCGGGGCCGAGATCGCCCGGGCGACGCCGCCGAAGGTGAGGGCCGTCGACGCGACGGGCGCGGGAGACTGTTTTGTCGGCGCGATCTGCGTCGCCCTGCTGGAAGGGATGGAGCCGGAGGCGGCGCTGAGGTTCGCCTGCGCGGCGGGAGCCATCGCCGCGACCC
This sequence comes from Pseudomonadota bacterium, assembly GCA_030856285.1. GTDB lineage: Bacteria > Pseudomonadota > Alphaproteobacteria > Caulobacterales > Caulobacteraceae > Brevundimonas. The sequence continues at coordinate 2,102 of JALYPS010000498.1, read as the reverse complement.
GGCCGGGGGCCCAGCCCTCGCTGCCGACGCGAGACGAGGTGGAGGCGATCATTACACGGTCGTAACTTGGGGTCGCCCCGGGCGCTGATAGGGTCTCGAACCTGACCGGACAAAGACCTTGGGACTGACGCCATGACACGCACCGCCGCGCTTCTGGGGGCCTCGCTGCTGGCTCTCTGCACTCCCGCTTTCGCCCAGACCGCCGCGCCTGCGCCGATCTCGGTGCCGCCGCTGGAGTTCACCCATCGCGAGCTGGCCAACGGGCTGGATGTCTACGCCATGCCGGACGCCACGGCGGGCACGGTGACGGTGACCCTCTGGTACAATGTCGGCGGCAAGGACGATCCGCAGGGCCGCAGCGGTTTCGCCCACCTGTTCGAACACATCCTGAGCCGCAAGACGGTCAACCTGCCCTATGGCCAGATCTCGACCTTGGTCGAGAACGCCGGCGGGTCGCGCAACGCCTCCACCGGCCAAGACTTCACCAACTACTATGAGACGGTGCCGCCGCAGTACCTCGAGACCATGCTGTGGACCCACGCCGAGCGGATGGCGCGGCCGGTGGTGGATCAGGCGGTGTTCGACGCAGAGCGTTCGATCGTGAAGGAAGAACTGCGCCAGCGGGTCTATGCGCCGCCGTACGGTCGGCTCCAGCGCTTCGTCATCGGCGACAACAGCTTCGACGAGAGCATCTATCGGCGCAGCGTGATCGGCTCGATCGAGGAGCTGGATTCGGCGGTGATCGAGGACGCGCGCGCCTTTCACGAGGCCTATTACCGCCCGGCCACGGCGACGATGATCGTCTCGGGCAATTTCGATCCGGCCCAGCTGGACCGCTGGGTCGATCAGTATTTCGCCGACATCCCCAACCCGGCGCGCCCGGTGCCTGTGTTCGAGCGGCCGGTCGAGACCCTGCGCACCGCGCCGCGAAGCGTCGACGCCTATGCGCCCAACGTGCCCCTGCCTGCGGTGGGCGTGATCTATCCCGGCGTGGCGGCGAACCATCCGGACAATGCGGCGCTGGACGTGCTGCAGGCCATCATGTCGCGCGGCGAGAGTTCGCGGCTGTATCAGTCGCTGGTCTACCGCTCGCAGCTGGCCTCGAACGCCGGCTTCGGCGGCAATGGGATGGAGGAGGACGGCGTCATCGCGGTGACCGCCGTCGTGGCCCAGGGCAAGGCCATGGCGGACGTCGAGGCGGCGCTGGACGCCGAGCTGGCGCGGGTGCGCGACGAGCCGGTGACGGCGGCGGAGCTGGCCGAGGCTAAGACCGAGATCGTGGCCGGCGAACTGCGTCAGCGCGAGACCTCGTCGGGCCGGGCCTTCATCCTGGGTCAGGCCATCGTCTCGGAGAACAACCCCCGCGCGGCCGATGAGCGGCTGGCCGCGATCCAGGCGGTGACGGCGGCGGATGTACAGCGCGCAGCCCGGACATATCTGAACGACCAGACGCGGGTCTCGGTCCGCTATCAGGACGAGAGCGCGCGGCCGGCCGGCATGCCGGAGGACAGCTGGCGCAACCCGGCTCCGGTTCCGACCTTTCTGACCGTGCCGCCGGCGGTGCTGGCGGCCAATGAACTGCTGCCCGAGGACCAGCGCATGGCGCCGCCGGCGCCGGGCGAGCCCCGGGCCATGGCGACGCCGCGCGTCGTCGAGCGGACGCTGTCGAATGGCCTGCGGGTGATCGTGGCGAAGTCGACCAACCTGCCGATCCTCAACGCCCAGCTGGTCATGGCGGGCGGGGCGGCGGGCGATCCCGCGGACCGGCCGGGTCTGGCGACGATGACGGCCGGGCTGGCCACGCAAGGCGCGGGCGACCGTTCGGCCCCCGAGATCGCGCGGACGCTGGAGGCCCTGGGCGCCAATATCGGCGGCGGTGCGGGCGCGGACTCGACCACCCTCTTCCTGTCGGCGCCGGTCGCCTCGGCCGATGCGGCGGGCGCGGTGTTCGCCGATGTGGTGCAACGCCCGACCTTCGCCGAGGAAGAGGTGGCCCGCAGCCGGACCCAAGCGGTCAACGCCCTGCGGGTCAATCTTCGCCAGCCCGGGCCGCTGGCCTCGCTTGTGCTGAACCGGCTGGCCTTCGGCGCGGCCCCTTATGG
>JALYPS010000274.1 GCA_030856285.1 Pseudomonadota bacterium | reverse complement strand
CCTCGGGAGAGAGCGCGTAGATGTTCTTGTCCATCGGATCGCCGGGGTGGATCTTGTTCTGCACGCCGTCGAGGCCGGCCATCATCAACGCCGAGAAAGCCAGGTACGGATTGGCGATCGGGTCCGGGAAGCGTGCCTCGATGCGGCGCCCCTTGGGGCTCGCGACATACGGGATGCGGATCGACGCCGATCGGTTGCGGGCCGAATAGGCCAGCTTGACCGGCGCTTCGTAGCCGGGGACCAGACGTTTGTAGGAGTTGGTGGTGGAGTTGGCGAAGGCGTTGATCGCCTTGGCGTGTTTGATGATACCGCCGATGTACCAGAGGCAGAGGTCCGACAGGCCGGCGTATTTGTCACCCGCGAACAGGGGCTTGCCGTCACGCCAGATCGACTGGTGGACGTGCATGCCCGAACCGTTGTCGCCGAAGGTCGGCTTGGCCATGAAGGTCGCCGACTTGCCATAGGCGGCGGCGACGTTGTGGATGACGTATTTGTAGAGCTGCAGGCGGTCGGCCATGGTCAGCAGGTCGCTGAACTTCAGGCCCAGTTCGTGCTGGGCCGGAGCGACCTCGTGGTGGTGCTTCTCGGGCTGCATGCCCAGGTCGCGCATGACGCCCAACATCTCGCCGCGCAGGTCCTGGGCGCTGTCCGTCGGGTTGACCGGGAAGTAACCGCCCTTGTGCGTCGGGCGGTGGCCCATATTGCCTTCGGAATATTCCGCGCCCGTGTTGGCCGGCAGCTCGATCGAGTCATAGGCGTAGCCGGTGTCGTGCGGGGCGGTGCTCCAGCGCACGTCGTCGAAGATGAAGAACTCGGCCTCCGGGCCGAAGAAGACGGTGTCGCCCACGCCCGACGACTGGACATAGGCCAGCGCCTTCTTGGCCATCGAGCGGCTGTCGCGGTTGTAGGGTTCGCCGGTGTCAGGGTTCAGCACGTCGCAGAACAGGAACATCGTCGTCTGCTGGTAGAACGGATCGATCCAGAAATGGGTCAGGTCCGGCTTGAGCAGCATGTCGGACTCATTGATCGCCTTCCAGCCGGCGATCGAGGAACCGTCGAACATGGTCCCCTCTTCGAGGAACTCGTCATCGACCAGGTCGATGTCGAAGGTGACGTGTTGCATCCGACCCTTGGTGTCGGTGAAACGGAGATCGACGTACTTCACGTCCTTCTCCTTGATCTCCTTGAGAATCTTGCCGGCGCTCATGTCTTGTGGATCCTGTCTGGCGGGGGAGGAGGAGGAAAACGGCCGCGCCTTGGGGAGCGGCCTGTCAATGGGACGGCTATACGGCCTGTGCGCCGGTTTCGCCGGTGCGGATGCGGATGACGTCGAGGACGTCGGAAATGAAGATCTTGCCGTCGCCGATCTTGCCGGTGCGGGCGGCGACCTGAATGGCGTCGACGACCGAGTTGACCATGTCGTCGGGAACCACCACCTCGATCTTGATCTTGGGCAGGAAGTCGATGACGTATTCGGCGCCGCGGTAGAGTTCGGAATGACCCTTCTGGCGACCATATCCCTTGGCCTCCAGCACCGTCATCCCCTGCACGCCCGCGTCCTGCAGCGCTTCTTTCACTTCATCCAGCTTGAAGGGCTTGATGACGGCTTCGATCTTTTTCATCGGCGATCCCAGGCGGGCTATTTCGTGCCGCACACTTGGACCGCAAGGGGACATTGCATTGCACAATAAGGCAAGTGTTTTTCGTCCTGAGTCGCCATCCGTGAACGGAGGTAAGCCGGGATGACCCGCCCCGCCCTGCTCGACTGGCGCGCGGTCCTGCCATGGCCGGCGGTCGATGCGCACAAGCATGCGCGCGGGCGGCTGGGCGTGGTGTCCGGCAAGGCGAACCAGACGGGCGCTGCGCGGCTGGCGGCCCGGGCGGGGCTGAGGATCGGCGCGGGCGTTGTGCGCATCCTGTGCCCGCTGGATGCGATGACCGTGATCGCTCCAGCCATCGAGGCGATCATGTTGACCCCCTTCGGTTCGGATGAGGCCCTGGCCGAAGCGGCTGCAAACCTGGACGCGGTCGTGATCGGTCCGGCCGCCGGGATCAATGACGCCACCCGGGCCAACGTCAGCGCCTTGGCCGGGACGGGCGCGGCGCTCGTCGTGGACGCCGACGGGCTGACCGTGTTCGAGGGCTGGCCGGCGGACCTGTTCGAGGTGCTGGACCGCGACGACGTCCTGACCCCGCATGAGGGCGAGTTCCGGCGGCTGTTTCCCGGACTGCTCGAGCAGGGCCGCGAGGCGGCCGCGGCCGAGGCGGCGAAACGGGCAGGCGCGGTTGTGGTGCTGAAGGGAGCGGCGACGGTGATCGCGGCCCCCGACGGGCGGCTGAGCGTCAACGACAACGGAACGCCCTGGCTGGCGACGGCGGGCAGCGGCGATGTGCTGGCCGGAATGATCGGCGGGTTGATGGCGCAGCGGATGGACAGTTTCGACGCGGCCCGCGCGGCGGTGTGGATGCACGCCGAGGCGGCTCGGGGGTTCGGCCCCGGACTGATCGCGGAAGACCTGCCTGACCGGATTCCGGCGGTGCTGGCGGCGCTTTATTCACAGGCCGGCTGACCGCGACCGCTCGCCCGGTTCAATTCGTCACCGAAGCGGCCTATCTCCACGGCAGCGCCGCCGGAGCCCTGTCTTGTTGATCGTCCTGTCCCCGGCCAAGCGGCTGGATTTTACTGAAGCCGATCCCGGCCTGCCCGCGAGCGAGCGGCGCTTTCTGGAGGACACCGCCTCCCTGGCCCGGACGGCGCGCGGCCGCACCGTGGCCGAGCTGCGCCGGCTGATGAGCATTTCTGATGATCTGGCGCGGCTGAACCGCGAGCGATTCCAGGCCTTCGATCCCGACTCGATCGACGGGGTGCAGGCGGCCTTCGCCTTCGCCGGAGACGTCTATGAAGGACTGAAGGCGCGGGAGCTCGACCCGGCCGGACTGGCGTTCGCCCAGAACCATGTGCGAATCCTGTCGGGTCTGTACGGCCTGCTGCGCCCGCTGGATCGCATCCAGCCCTATCGGCTGGAGATGGGGACGCGGCTGAAGACCCGGCGCGGGTCCAGCCTTTACGACTTCTGGGGCGACCGGCTCTCGAAATGCCTGAACGCCGAGGCCGAGGGCAGGCCGACCGGACCTTGGTGAACCTGGCCAGTCAGGAGTATTTCGGCGCCGTCGACGCCAAGGCGCTGAAGCTGCCGGTGGTGACACCCCACTTCCGTGAATCGAGGGACGGGGAAAGCCGGATCATCTCCTTCTTCGCCAAGAAGGCCCGCGGCGGCATGACCCGGTTCGCCATCGACGAGCGGATTGAGCGGGCCGAAGACCTCAAGGCCTTCAACCGCGACGGCTATCGCTTTGACAAGGCGGCCTCGAGCGAGACAGAGTGGATATTCATCAGGTCGGGAAATTAATCCCGACTGTCGCCTTCGCAAGCGCGAACAGCTAGGCTGGCGACACAAGACTGACGGACGGACGAGACCCTATGTTCCAATGGCCCAAACGCGGTGACGGCTCCGAGACGGCGAGCGAGCCTTTCCGCGACATCGGCGACCTGAAGGGTCAGGTGGCGGTGATCTCGGGCTCGACGTCGGGCATCGGCCTGGCCTTCGCCCGCGCCATCGCCTCGCGCGGCGGCGATGTGGTGCTGAACGGCCTGGGCGACCCGTCGGAGATAGAGCGCACACGGTCAGAGCTGGAGGCCAGCTGCGGCGTCCAGGTGCGCTATCACGCCGCCAATATGCTGCGCGGCGACGAGGTCGCCGACATGGTCGCCTATGGCAAGCATCAGCTCGGCCGGGTCGATATCCTGATCAACAACGCCGGCGTCCAGCACGTCGAGGCGGTCGAGAAATTCCCCTCGGACAAGTGGGAACAGATCATCGCCATCAACCTGTCCTCGACCTTTTACGCCACCCGCGCGGCGATCCCGATCATGAAGGCGCAGGGCCGCGGCCGGATCATCAATGTGGCCTCGGCTCACGGCCTCGTCGCCAGCCCGTTCAAGTCCGCTTATGTCGCCGCCAAACACGGTGTGCTCGGCTTCACCAAGACTGTGGCGCTGGAAGTCGCGCAAGACAACATCACCTGCAACGCCCTGTGCCCCGGCTATGTCGAGACGCCGATCGTCGAGAAACAGGTCGCCGACCAGGCGCGCACGCGCGGCATGTCGAAGGAGGCGGTGCTCAGGGACGTGATCCTGGCGGCCCAGCCGACCAAGCGGTTCGTCACCACTGACGAACTGACCGGGATGATGCTCTATCTGGTCAGCGACCTCGGCGCGTCGGCGAACGGGGCCAGCTTCTCGATCGACGGCGGGTGGACGGCGCAGTAGGGCCTCATTCAACGGCCGATTCAGATGCGCTCAGCTCTGAATCTACGGCCCAAGAAGAGCATTTAGGAAATTGGGAGGCGGTGGAGGAACCTGAGGAATCGAACCAAGGTTCAGCCAATTCCATATGTCCTGAGGCAACGACCCAACGGTCACATCGGGGGAATATTTAATAAGCATGTAAGGGTTATCCTCAAAGAGTCCCCTTATGCTTAGGTTTAGCGAAACGAGATCGTGCTCGCTTTTTACCAAATATGTACCGGGATAAGGTTGATAATATTGAGATACATACCTGTTTACTTGAACGTGATTCAACAGCTGCCCAGCAGTTGGTACTAACGAGAATGGACTGTAAGTTAGAATAAAACTATTCACTATGACCACCACTCAAACGAGGGTTGTCGGTCAAGTTTATAGCAATCGGCACCTCCGTGATCAAATCATCCTGCTTGATCGCGAGATGATTACGGATTTGGAGCATGTTTTCTACATGTCGCTCACGTTGCAATCGATCCGGGTCTTGCTTCGTAAACCTGATCAACTGCCAACCGGTGATTCCCAACGGCCAACAACCTATCAAAACAAACAGGGTCGCCGGCCACTGTTGATCAAAATAAAACAGTGAGGCCGCCACCGAGAAAGCCAATGGACAGACCATCAGGCACAGCATCAGCCCAGGATTCATGGCGCTGCTGGTGCTTATCCGCGTCGCCATCGTCGCGAGGTGAGACTGGTCACGGTTCATGCATTTGACATCGCATGGGGCCAGTCCGAGGGCAACGTGCTCCATCTGACGCTACCTATGCGCTGTTGCGACCTCAGCCCACAAACCCCGCCGCCCGTCTCAGCCGATCATTGATCGCCTCGCCCAGCCCCTGCTCCGGTATCGGCGACACCGCGATCCCAGCGGGCCGCTCCCGGTCCGCTTCGCGCA
>JALYPS010000247.1 GCA_030856285.1 Pseudomonadota bacterium | reverse complement strand
TGCCGCCGCTGGCCTTGGCCAACACCATCGTGATCGCCGCCGTCAGCGTCGTCTTGCCGTGGTCAACGTGACCAATCGTGCCGATGTTGCAGTGCGGCTTGTTACGTTCGAACTTTTCCTTGGCCATGGCCAAAACTCCTGTGGCCCTGGCCCAAGATGGGAAACGGGCGTTGGTCAGCTAGAGAATTCTGGAGCGGGTAGACGGAATCGAACCGACATATTCAGCTTGGAAGGCTGCTGTACTACCATTGTACTATACCCGCACGGAGACTGCGTCGGGCGCCTGAGCCCTCCGCAGCCGACCCGATATGGGGTCCGGACCTTCGTTTCGAAACCGCGTGGTGGGGGAAGCAGGACTCGAACCTGCGAAGCTTACGCAGGGGATTTACAGTCCCCCCCCTTTGCCACTCGGGACATTCCCCCAGCGCGTTTCGAACCGTCGGACCGATGTCTCGCAGACCTTTCGGTCGTCGAGACAACAAAAGCTCTCGGTGTCCCGCGTCGCCTGGTTTAGGAGGGGCGCCAGACCCGAAAGCCCTCAGGGCTCCAAATCGGAGGGCGTCTTATAGTGTCGAGAAATCCAGAACGCAACGACCGGAAATCAGGCAAAAAGCCGGCTTTCGGCGACAAGTCCGCGGCCCGTTCCGGCGGCCCCGGAGCGGGCGCCAAGGGCCCGTCGGCGGGTGGTCCCGACCGTGGCGGCTGGAACCCCAATCCCAGGCCGAAGACCTTCTCTGATTCCGCCCCGCGTCCCTCGCGGGCCAAGGCCGACGCCGACAATTTCGTCTGGGGGCGCCATCCCGTCATCGCCGCCCTGGCCAATCCGGCCCGCAAGGGCATGGGCCGGCTGCTGGCGACCGCCGACCGCGCCGTCGAGCTGGAGCGGGACAAGCTGTCCCACGGCCACAAGATCGAGATCATCGAGGTCCAGGCGCTGGACCGGATGTTGCCGCCCGGTGCGGTGCATCAGGGGCTGGCCTTCAAGGTCCAGCCGCTGGAAGGCGTGGCGCTGGAGGACATCGCCGGAGACGGCGGCGTCATCGTCATGCTGGACCAGTTGACCGATCCCCAGAACGTCGGCGCCATCTTCCGCTCGGCCTTGGCGTTTGGAGCGAAGGGCATCGTGGTTCAGGACCGGCACTCGCCCGCCCTCGCCGGAGCCCTGGCCAAGGCCTCGGCCGGCGCAACCGAACGCCTGCCCTGCGCGCGGGTAACCAACCTCAGCCGGGCGCTGGAGACGCTCGCCGACATGGGCTGGCGCGCGGTGGGCCTCGACGGCTCGGCCGAGCTGACGCTGGAACAGGCGCTGGACGACAGGCCGACGGTGCTGGTCATGGGCTCGGAAGGCGACGGCATTCGCCGGCTGGTGGCCGAACACTGCGACGTGCTGGCGAGGATTCCGATGCCCGGAGGATTTGAGAGCCTGAACGTCTCCAACGCCGCCGCGGTGGCGCTTTATGAGGCCAACCGCAAACAGTCGTCGTGACCGCTCGACCGATCATCGCTTGATCCCGCCCCACTCACTGCCCTAGACGCGCGCCATGGAATTCCTTTCGTCTCCCGAACTCGCCAGCCAGGCCTCCGCGCTCGGCCAGGTGTTGATGATCGATCTGGTGCTGGCCGGCGACAACGCCGTCGCCGTCGGCCTCGCCGCCGCCGCCCTCGCCCCCGAGCAGCGCAAGAAGGCGATCCTGATCGGCCTCGCCGCCGCCGTCGTGCTGCGCATCGGTTTCGCCCTGATCACCGTGCAGCTGCTGGCCATCATCGGCCTGCTGCTGGCCGGCGGTATCCTGCTGCTGTGGGTCTGCTGGAAGATGTGGCGCGAACTGCGGGAGCAACGCACCCACGATCAGGCCGAGGCCGAGGCCGAGCTGGAGACCGCCCTGTCCGCCCACCACGGCGGCGGCCCACCCCCCGAAGCGCTGGGCATCAAGCGCAAGACCTTCGCCGCGGCCCTGATCCAGATCATGATCGCCGACGTCACCATGTCGCTGGACAACGTCCTGGCGGTCGCCGGCGCGGCGCATGAGCACCCCTGGATCATGGTCTTCGGCCTGATCCTGTCCATCGCGCTGATGGGCGTGGCCGCGACCATGATCGCCAAGATGCTGACCCGATACCGCTGGATCGGCTACATCGGCCTGATCATCGTCCTCTATGTGGCCGTGCACATGGTCTGGGACGGATATCGCTCCACCACGGTGCGGGCGCTGGCGGTGGCGCAGCACAACAGCTACGCGCCGGCCTTCCTTGACCTCAGCGACCATGAGATCGAGGAATTCTGCAAGCCGGAGATCGGCGACAAGCGGGTCGTCTGCCTGGCCCAGGCAGGACCGGCGCCGGTCGCGACTATTCCGGCGGCCGCGTCCCCCAGCGGCGCATCGCCCGCCTGAGGAACTCCGGCGCCCCGGCCATATCGGGCTGAGCGTCCGTGATCGCCGCCGCGCGGGCCTGCATCTCGGCCAGCGTCAGCACGTCGTTGGCGCGTCGCTCGACGTCTGTCGTCGCCGGGTCGACGTCCCACAGGCGATAGCCCACTCCGTCAGGAACGATGTTGGTGCCGTATTTCTGCGGCAGCTCTGCGTACATCAAGGACCGGTCCAGCGCAGCGGCGGCCAGCCAGCGCGCGCCGGGGCGGCCCAGCTCGGCAGCCCGCGCCGCAAGCCGGCTGCCCAAGGCCGCCTCCTCCGCCAGATCTCCATGGTTCAGGATCCAGGCGGCGGCGTAGAGGTCGTCCGCCTCCTCGGGCCAGCCGTCGACCAGCAACGCCATGACCGCTTCGCGGCGAGCCCGGTCCCGGGCCCGCAAACCAACATAGGCGGGTTCACCCGCCAGCACAGCCCGGTTCTCGGCCTGATCCTCGGCCAGCTGCCTGATGAAGGCGGCGGACCGGGCGTCTGTCACCGCGCTTCAGCGCCGCCAAAGCGCTCCGACCACTCCGTCACCTGACCGTCCTCGATCTTGGTGAACAGCACCCCGGCCGCCGCCACGGTCTGGCCGCGCGGCAGGGCGTCGAGCAGGGGTTCGTCCGCCCTCGGCCAGCTCAGGTCCGTCGCCCCGACCGCTGCGCCGATCTTCACCGCCGAGTCCGGCATGACCGGCGCCGCCAGCCGGGCGAACAGGGCGACGAGATTCAGGCCGGTGCGGACGCCGACAGCGGCGCGGCCCACATCGGTCTTGAAGGCGGTCCAGGGCGCGGCCTCCTGCAGATATTCATTGCCCAGCACCCAGACGGCGCGCAGGTCTTGTGCTGCCTTGCGGAACTCCATGGCCTCGAACATCGCCGTAGCCGAAGCAATACCCGAGCGCAGGTCGGCCTCAAGCTTCGCCTCCAGCGGCCCCGGTTCGCCCGCGTCCGGCACGACACCGTCGAACTTCGACTCCGCGAACTTCACGATGCGGTTGACGAAATTGCCCAGCACATCGGCCAGGTCCTTGTTCGTCGTCGACTGGAACTGCTCCCAGGTGAAGGCCGCGTCCGAATGCTCGGGCCCATAAGCCGTCAGGTGCCAGCGCCAATAGTCGGCGGGCAGCAGCTCCAGCGCCTGATCCATGAACACGCCGCGCTTCTGGCTGGTCGAGAATTTCCCGCCGTACCAGTTCAGCCAGTTGAAGGCCTTGAGCGTGTCGACGGTCTTCCACGGTTCGCCCGAGCCGAGGATGGTCGCCGGGAAGCTGACGGTGTGGAAGGCGACATTGTCCTTGCCCATGAACTGGACGTAGCGGACGTCGTCGGCCCCTTCGTCCGTGCGCCACCAATTCCGCCATGTCCCACCGGTCGCGTCGGCCCACTCTTCAGTCGCCCCGATATATTCGATGGGGGCGTCAAACCAGACATAGAAGACCTTGCCCTCCATGCCCCTGCGCGGCCCGCCGTCGGGTCCGACCACCGGCACGCCCCATTTCAGGTCGCGGGTGATGCCGCGGTCGATCAGGCCTTCGTCCAGATGTTTGAGGGCAATGGAGCGGGCCAGCGTCTGCCAGTCGGTCTTCGAGTTGATCCACGTCCGGATGCGGTCGGCCAGTTTGGTCTGCAGCAGATAGAGGTGCCGCGTGTCGCGGACTTCAAGGTTGCGCGAGCCGGACACCGCCGAATAGGGATCAATCAGGTCGGTCGGGTCCAGCAACCGGCCGCAGTTGTCGCACTGGTCGCCGCGCGCGCCAACATGGCTGCAGTGCGGACAGGTCCCCTCGACATAGCGGTCGGGCAGGAAGCGGGCGTCGTCGATCGAATAGATCATCCGGTCGACCCGCTCCTCGATCAGGCCGTTCTTCTCCAGCACGTCCGCGAAATGCTGGGTCAGGCGGTGGTTGGGCGCGTTCGACGACCGCCCGAACCAGTCGTAGCTGAGGCCGAAGGCCTGCCCGGCGGCCTTCTGAACCTCATGCTGTTCGTCGCAATAGGTCCGAACGTCCTGACCGGCGGCGGCCGCGGCCAGCTCGGCCGGCGTGCCGTGCTCGTCGGTGGCGCAGATGTAGAGGACCTCATGGCCCTGCCCCCGCTTGAACCGCGCATAGACATCCGCCGGCAGCATCGAACCCGCCAGATTCCCCAGATGCTTGATGCCGTTGATGTACGGCAGCGCCGAGGTGATGAGGATGCGGGCCATG
>JALYPS010000217.1 GCA_030856285.1 Pseudomonadota bacterium | reverse complement strand
CGACCTCGACCGCGAAGCAGGGCGCGCCCTTCCACAGACCGAGGAACAGTTCACGATCCGGAACCACCGCCCGCGCATGGCCCAGCGCCAGCCAGGCCAGCCGGGGCTCGTCGCCCGCCTCGATCAGCGGTCGTCCCTCCCACAGCACCATGGCCATGGCGTCCGGGCTCGCGCCCTGCTCCGCCAGCCAGTCCGCATCGTCCCGCCGATCTCCCGCCCGATCGAGCGGATTGCCGGCGAACGTGTTCAGCGCGGGGAGGACCATGGTCGCTGTCTAGCAAGCCCGGTCTTGCATCCGCGAGCCGAAATCGTCATATCGGCCTCGGAGATCGCGGGCGAAGGCTTCGCCAATCTGGTCAGGGCCGGAAGGCAGCAGCCACAACGAATTCCCCTTCGGGTCGCGGTCTCCACCTCCGCATCGGGCGCCGGTCACTCGCCGGGGCGAATGGCGGCGAACAGCAACCCCTCAAATTCTTCTCTAAGCACCCCTGCGATGTACAGGTCCCGCTGTTTCGCGACGGCGACCAGCTGATCGTCGGACAGATCCATCAAGGTGGCCTCGGAGCGGAATCCGGATCCCTCGCGGGAAAACACCCACAGTGGCAGCTCTCCCTTCGAGGTCGCGCCAAAGCCGAAAGTCTGGTCGAGCCGGCCCGCCCAGGAGGCCGCCTCGCCTGTGTCCGCCAGCAGGACGACAGCACAGGCTTCCAGTTCCAGCCGGGCGATGCCGAGTGTTTTCTCGCCGTCTCCCCGGCCAACCATAACCATCCTGAGGTCGGCCGGCATGCCGCCGGGATGGTCTTCAGGATTGACGCTCAGAAACGCGACCGTGTCCCGAAATTCCCCGCCGTCCTCAGGCAAGGCCTCTGCAGGAAGGCGGTACCAGCCCCGCTCCTCAGCCTTGGCGATGACCACCTCGCGCCGCCCGTCATTGTTCACGCATAGATTGATGAAATCGTCGAACGGCTCGGCTGAAACAGGCGAGACGACAAGGCACAGCGCGGCGACCGCGCCAGTGGTGACCCAACGAAACATGAAACACTCCTCGCCCCCACCGGGCGGAGCAACCCTAACATGAGGTTGTGCGGTCGGGATAGATTGTCCGGGCGGCGCAACCGGACCCTCGCCCCGAGGCCGGGCGGCGACGCCACGAGCGGATTGGGCCGGTACCGTCTCTCTACGCCGACGTGGGAACCCCTGCCGCCGCAGTTCGCTGATCAGGTTCATCAACCTCAGGAGCGGACATGAGCATTCTCGGCAACATCCTCGGCAGGATCTTCCGCCGCAAGCCGGAGGTGGTCACGCCCACGTCCGGGCCAATGCCGACACCCGGCCAGACTGCGCCAGGAACGGCGACGGTGGAGCCCATCGACGTCGCCGCGGTGCTCGACGTCATGAACGAGGGCAAGGGTCTCAACTGGCGCACCTCCATCGTTGATCTGATGAAGCTGACCGGCATGGACAGCTCGCTTGCCGAGCGCAAGGAACTGGCCGGCGAGCTGGGCTACACCGGAGACACCTCCGATTCGGCGTCGATGAACATCTGGCTGCACAAGCAGGTGATGCAGAAAATCCGCGACAACGGCGGCCGGATTCCCGACCTGACCGACTGATCCACGCCGTCATCCCCGTGAAAGCGGGGACGTCTCGCGAGAGGGGGTGCGCGCGCGCTCCCTCTCGCGGTAAGACGGTCCCATGAGCGACGTCGATCCGAGTCTCGAAGGGCCTCCGTGGGAGGAGGACGCGCCCGACGGCGACGTCGTCGAGCGCGACCCCGACACCGACGACATGTTCGGCGCCCCGGCTCCAGCCCCGGCTCCGACGCCCGCAGCCGCGGCTGAACCCGAGCCTGCGCCTGCGCCAAAGCCGAAGCCGAAAGCCAAAACCGCCCCGCCTGCCGACGCCGGCCCCGCCGCCCATGTCTACGACGGCGAGGCCTATACCGTCCTCGCCCGCAAATACCGGCCGCATACCTTCGAGGCGCTGATCGGCCAGGAGGCCATGGTCCGCACCCTGACCAACGCCTTCGCCACCGGGCGCATCGCCCACGCCTTCATGCTCACCGGCGTCCGCGGCGTCGGCAAGACCACCACCGCCCGCCTGCTGGCCCGCGCCCTCAACAACGAAACCGACACCATCGACCGCCCATCGCTGGCCCTGACCGACCAAGGCCGCCACGACGCCTCCATCATGGCCGGCCAGCATATGGACGTGGTCGAGATGGACGCCGCCTCCCACACCGGCATCGACGGCATCCGCGATATCATCGAGAGCGTTCGCTACGCCCCCGTCGAGGCGCGCTACAAGGTCTATGTCCTCGACGAAGTGCACATGCTGTCCAATCAGGCCTTCAACGCCCTGCTGAAGACGCTGGAAGAGCCGCCGCCGCACGCCAAATTCATCTTCGCCACCACCGAGATCCGCAAGGTGCCGGTGACCATCCTCAGCCGCTGCCAGCGCTTCGACCTGCGGCGCGTCGAGCCGGAAATCCTTGTCGAACACCTCGCCGGTATCGCCGACCGCGAGGGGATGAAGATCGAGCAGGACGCCCTCGCCCTGATCGCCCGCGCCGCCGAGGGCTCGGTCCGCGACGGCCTCAGCCTGCTGGATCAGGCCCTGGTCCAGGGCGACAAGGGCGAGACTGTGAAGACCGAGGTGGTCCGCGACATGCTGGGTCTGGCCGACCGCAGCCAGACCATCGCCCTGTTCGAATCGATCATGGCCGGCCGCACGCCCGAGGCGCTTGAGCTGTTCCGCACCCTCTACGGCTACGGCGCCGATCCGGTGCAGATCACCAACGACCTGCTGGAACACTGCCACGCCGCCTCGGTGGCCAAGATGCTGGGGCCGCAGGCGACCCGCCTGCCCAATGATCAGGCGCAGAAGCTGACGGCGCTCGGCGCGGTCATCTCCGCCGGGACACTGGCGCGCGTCTGGCAGATGCTGCTGCGGGCGCTGGACGAGGTGCGGCGCGCGCCCAACCCTGCCGACGCCGTCGAGATGGCCATCGTCCGCCTCGCCTACGCCGCGGACCTGCCCGGACCGGAAGAAGCGCTCAAGGCCCTGCGCGACGGCGAGCCCATGCCCGGCGGCGCCGCGCCGCGTGGACCGTCCGGCGGCGGGGGAGGAGGAAGCGCTTCCGCCCAGCTGGCCGCCCGGCCCGTCGCCGCGCCCAGCCTGCCCGATCCCCAGTCCTTCGAGGCCGTCGTCGCCCTGATCGGCGAAAAGCGCGAGGTCGGCCTGCAGATGGACGTGCAGCGCTACGTCCGTCCCGTGGTCTTCAAGCCGGGCGCCATCACCTATGAGAGCCTCGAAGGCGCGCCGATGGATCTGGCGCGGCGGCTGTCGTCGCGGCTCAAGGACTGGACCGGCCGCACCTGGTTGATCGCCGCCAACGGGCAGGGCGGCGGCGAGACCATGATCGAGGTCGACCGTCGCAAACGCTCCGAGGAGCGCGCCGAAATCGAGGCCGACCCCTTCGTCATGGCGGTGATGGAGGCCTTCCCCGGCGCCGTCATCGGCGAGATCAAGACCCTGGCGCCCGCCCTCGAGCTTCCGGTCATTCCGGATGAGGCGGGCGACGAGGACTGACGGCAGGCGATGGGCTCCCGCAGCACCGCTTGCCGTTAAGACGGTGGTCGTTTCGCCTCTTAAACTTTTGTTGGCGGCCGACATGGCAAACGCGGCAGATGTCTATCACGGTCAAGCTTGATGAGGGTCTCCACCGGGTCTGGGTCACCGTTCTCCCTGAACCCCAGACATCCACGGTAGCTGAAACCGTGCTTCGGCTAACGCGGCAGAGGCCCGTTCTGGGTCGCTGGGACTGGGTCATCGACACGCGCAATCCCCATGCCCAGGCGACGCCGGAAGAGATCGACTCGATCGCGGCGACATTCAATGCCGTGAGGAGCAAACAGAGCTACACGATCTTCGTCAGCACCGATCCGGCGACCTATGACAGGTGTGCTCTCATGGCCCGCAAGTTCCTCGACCGGCGTCACCTCGTCGCCCGCAGTTTGGGGGAAGCGATAAGCCTCCTCCCGCAGAACATGCATAGTATCTGACGGGTGGTCTAAAGATTCTGCGCCGCCTCCTCGAAGCTCAGCCGAGGCGAGCGCGGGAACAGGTTCTCGTCCGTGCCGTAGCCCAGGTTGACGATGAAGTTCGGCTCGACGGTCGTGCCGGCGAAGAACTCCGCACCCACGCCCGCGGCGTCGAAGCCCGACATCGGCCCGACGTCGAGACCCAGCGCCCGCGCCGCCAGCAGGAAATAGCCGCCCTGCAGCGAGGCGTTGCGGAAGGCGGTCTCGCGGGCGGCGGCCGGATCAGCGAACCAGTCTTTCGCCCCCGGGGCATGGGGGAAGAGCACCGGCAGGGTGTCTGCGAAGGCAAGGTCCTGGCCGATGATGACATTGACCGGCGCCTGCAGCGTCTTGGCGCGATTGGCCTCCGACATCAGGGGCGCGAGCCGGGCCTTGGCCTCGGGCGAGGTCAGGAAGACGAACCGCGCCGGCGTGGCGTTGACCGCGGTCGGCCCGAATTTGGTCAGGTCGTACAGCCGCCGCAGCAAGTCCCCTGATACCGGCCGGTCGGTCCAGGCGTTGCGCGTACGGGCGTCGGTGAACAGCTGATCCAGCGCCGTGTCCGACAGGGGCAGGTCGCGGGCGGAAACAGAATCGAAGGCCATGACGGATGTCCTCATTAGCAACAGTGATAGATGCGAAATGGCCCTCGCCCGGTTTGGTTCAAGGGTATTCGAAACAAATCCTGTTACTATTTTTCAGGCCTGTCCGAAGGCGGGGTCAGCGCCTATCCTGAAGGCATGAAAGACCTCAACGCCCTCATGCAACAGGCCCAGGCAATGCAGCAGAAGCTGCAGGACGCCCAGGCGAAAATGGCTGAAACCACCGCCTCCGGCACGTCCGGCGGCGGTCTCGTGACCGTGGCCCTGAAAGGCGCCGGCGAGATCACCGGCGTGACTATCGATGACAGTCTGCTGGTCTCCGGCGAGGGCGAGATCCTCGCCGACCTGATCGTCGCCGCCCACGCGGACGCCAAGCGCAAGCTGGACGAGGTCAACGGCGCCCTGATGCGAGAGGCCGCGGGCCCGATGGCGGGGATGAATATCCCCGGCATGCCCAAGCTGTTCTGAGCCCCGGAGCATGGCCGCCTCCGCCGGACCCGAGATCGAGCGCCTGATCTCCCTGCTCGCCAAGCTCCCCGGCCTCGGTCCGCGCTCGGCCCGTCGTGCGGCCCTGGCCCTGCTGAAGAAGCGCGAACAGCTGCTGGTCCCGCTCGCGGCCTCGCTGGCAGAGACGGCGGCGAAGGTGACCTCGTGCAGCGTCTGCGGCGCGCCCGACACCCGCGATCCCTGCTCGATCTGTTCCAACGGCGCCCGCGACAACACCCTGATCTGCGTGGTCGAAGAGGCCGGCGCCCTGTGGGCGATGGAGCGGTCGGGCGCCTTTCGCGGCAAATACCATGTGCTGGGCGGCCTGCTCTCGGCCCTCGACGGCGTCGGCCCCGATGCGCTCAGAGTGGCCGAGCTGGTCGGACGCGTGCGCGGCGGCGAGGCGAAGGAGGTGGTGCTGGCGCTTCCGGCCACCGTCGACGGCCAGACGACCGCCCACTATATCGCCGAGCGCCTGGCGGGCTCGGGCGTTGAGATCACCTCCCTCGCCCGCGGCGTGCCCGTTGGCGGCGAGCTCGACTGGCTGGACGACGGCACGATTATTCAGGCCATGCGCCAGCGCCGCCCGACCTGAGCCGCCCGACCTGCCTGCGTCCGGAAACGACGTACCGGTCGCCTAGCGTGACTCCCTGCCGCCATGGGCGGTGCGGGAGGAGGTCGCGAAATGTGCACGGAATCTGCACTCCAGGTGGAGTCGCCGTCCCGCCATCAGGGCGTTTGCGCGGAATTGTGCACTATGTGCACTCGAAATTTCGCAGCGCGCGCCGCCATGGCGGCCCCGACCGACTCCCGCTAAGGAACGGAGCATGAACGCCTCTCTCGTCGCCTTTTTCGCCGCCTCGGCGGTCGCCGTCATCACCCTCGTCTGGGCCTTGATGGAGCGCCGCCGCGCCTCCGCCGCTGATACGCGGGCGTGGGAGCTGCGCGAGCGCTATGCCGAGTCCGAGGCCCGGATGCGGCTGTTCGAGGATCAGGCCGCGACCTCGACCGAACTGCTGCGCGCCCAGGCGCGGGAATCGGCCACCACCGCGGCGGAAGAGCTGCTCAAGCGCACCGACGAGACCTTCCGCAATCGCGAACTGATGTCGCAACAGCGGATGGAGGCCCAACTCAAGCCCGTGGCCGACACGCTCAAGCTCTTTCAGGAGCATGTCGCCGCGCTGGAGAAGACCCGCAACGAGGAAACCGGCGGGCTCAAGGAACAGCTGGCCCTGCTGATGACCGCATCCACCGCCACCCGCGACGAGGCCCGTCGCCTGACCGAGGCCCTGCGCGGCAACACCGGTCGCCGCGGCCGCTGGGGCGAGCAGACCTGCCGCAATGTGCTGGAG
>JALYPS010000197.1 GCA_030856285.1 Pseudomonadota bacterium | reverse complement strand
CTCCAGCACCGTGTTGCGCGGGGTCGGCTCCTCGGACGACGCCGAGCTGATCGCGACGACGATCAAGATGAATGGCACCACCACCAGGAAGAGGAACATCCCGGCGAAGACGCCGAGCATGGTCAGGAAAAACTGCTTCATGGCGAGGGGAGTCGTCCGGAGCACGGGCCGGGTCATGGCCACATTTCGACCATAGGGCGGCAAGCCCTGCCGTCAAATGAACGTCGCGTAACGCGCGAGCCGCGCCGCAGCATCGGATGCTGCATTGCAACGACAATCATTGATGGCCCGCGCCGGAAAGCCTATATGAGCGATCTGCGAGCGGGGGCCGAACGCCCCGCGTCACAACCGGACCGCACTCCCCATGCTGGTCACCCTGATGAAGGCCAAGCTGCACCGCGCAACGGTGACCCAGGCCGATCTCGATTACGAAGGCTCGATCGCCATCGACGCCGACCTGCTGGACGCCGCGGGCATCTTTCCGCACGAGCAGGTCGATGTCCTGAACATCACCAACGGCGCCCGCTTCACCACCTACGCCATCGAGGCCCCGCGCGGTTCACGCGTCATCGGCGTCAACGGCGCCGCCGCCCGTCTGGTGCAGAAGAACGACAGGGTCATCGTCGTGACCTACGGCCAGCTGCCGCAGGAAGAAGCCCGCCAGTGGTCGCCGACCGTGGTCCTGCTGGACGACAACAACGAGATCAAGCGCACGGCTTGACGGCGGCCGGGTTCCGGCCTCCCCTCCGCTCCCGGAGGATGATCATGGAACGCACCATTCGCGCGGCACGCTGGCCTCTGTATGGCGCGTTCGTATTCGCCTCCGTGATCTCCACGATGCTGGCCCTGCCGATCGGGCTGGTCACGCTCGGCATGGAGCCAAATGACGTGACCTTCCTGCCGCTCACCGTCACGGGCCTGCCGTGGAGCGGGCCGCTGTTCTGGATGGAGCTGGATTCCGTGACGCGTCTGGCGATCGCCCTGGTGTCCAACGCTCTGAACCTGGCCCTCGGCCTGATGCTGGCCCGCGGCTCGGACTGAGCACGAAAAAGGCCCCGACGGCAGCCGCCGGGGCCTTCGTTCCTGGCGCCGGAAGGCGAACTACCGGTTCAGATCATACACGCCGGTGATATCGATCCGGATCGTCAGCTGGCCGGCGGCGACCGGCGTCGCGCCGCCCGAATCCATGGCCATCTCCGCACGGGCGAACTGCATCTGCGGCTGGGGCGAATAACCGCCGCCTTCCGACAACGAGCGGATGCCGCCCAGTTCCACGCCCAGCGCCTGCGCGTACAGCGCGGCCTTGGCCTGCAGATTGCGAACGGCCATCTGCCGCGCCTGATTCTCGGCCACGGTCGGATCCTTGAGGCCGAAACCGATGCCGTTGATCTGGTTCACGCCCGCCGCGACCACGGCGTCGGCCGTCGTGCCGACCGCGTTCAGGTCGTTGATGATCACCGTGACCTGGTTCGAGGCCTGGTAGCCGCGCAACCGGGGCGGTTCATTCTGGACGTAGTCATACTGGGCCGACAGGTTCAGGCCCGAGGTCTGGACGTCGCGGGCTTCGATTCCCGCGCGGCGCAGGGCGGCCATGACCTGGTTCATCCGCGTGGCGTTCAGGCTCATCGCCTCGGCGGCCGTGGTCGCCTCGGTGACCACGCCGAAGCTGATGGTGGCCATGTCCGGCGCGGCCTTGACCTCGCCATAGGCCGACAGGTTCAGGGCCGGGCGATCAGCCACGGCGTGAATCATCATCGGCGCACCGCCTTGCGGCTGCGACTGGGCCATGGCGGCCGGGGCGCCCAGGGCGACGGCGGCCATCAGGGCGCCGCCCAGCATCATGGCGCGGGTGTTGCGGGTCATATCGGTAGTCTCCAGTGAACGAGGACGATCCATCGGCGCCGATCATGTCGGCAGTCCGTGGCCTAACCTTGGCCGTTTGTAACTGAATGAACGCGCGAATGGCCCTTGCAGGTTCCATTCATCCGCGTGAAATCGGCGCAACCTCGGCGGCGCGCGGATGGCGCTTGGCAATGCGCCGGACGGCCTGCTAGGCCGAACCGTCGTCCCGGAGGGCGCGTAGCTCAATGGTTAGAGCCGACCGCTCATAACGGTCTGGTTGGGGGTTCGAGTCCCTCCGCGCCTACCACCGCCGCCTTCAGCCCCAGAACCGCCCGCCCCGGCTCCAGCGGTCGTCGCCGCGGTAGCGGTCGTCGCGGATGTAGCGGCCGTCGCGGTCGTACCAGCCCGTGCCGTTCTGGTAGTCGTCATAGCCGTCGGGCTGATAGCCGTCGTCAGAGTATGGCAGACCCAGCAGGCTGTCCTGGCTGTCCCACCAATCGCGCGGATAGGAGCTGTCCTCGCAGGTCCAGCCGTCGCCGGGCCTCCAGTACGGTTCGTAACGGCCGCGATAGCGGTCGCGGAACTGGGGCGGACAGGCATATTGCGACCAGACCCTGTTGCCGCTGGCCTGCACATTGGCGCGGGCCTCGGCGTAGATGACCTGGCGCACGCCGGCGAAGACGTTGTTGACGATCACCGCGCTGCCCGAGGCGGCCGCGACCCCGACCGTGGTCGCGCGCACCCGGCTGTCGGCCAGCCTCAGCTCGCCGTTGTACAGCACCACGCCCTTGTCCGAG
>JALYPS010000191.1 GCA_030856285.1 Pseudomonadota bacterium | reverse complement strand
GCCCCGCGAGGGAACGGGTGTGGGGGCGAGCGGTTGCGTTATCCCTCCCCCGAAGTGGGTAGGGACGTCGGCGCGAAGCGACGACAGGGTGGAGTTTGTCTGACGTTCCCCACCCGGTCGCTGCGCGACCACCCTCCCCACTTCGGGGGAGGGAGAGGATCAGGACGGACCCTTCATGTCGATGATCTGCGGCGCGGGCTCGGGCGCGGCGGGACGGGGAGCCGGCGTGGGAGCCGGAGCTTCGCGGCGACCCTGCAGGACGCGGCCCTGGAAATAGGCGCCGATGTCGATCGACATCTGTTCGGCGGTGATGTCGCCGTCGACATAGGCCGTGGCGATCAGCTTGACCTGTTTGCCCGAGATGCCGCCGACGATGCGGCCGCGAACCTCGACATAGTCAGCCGAGACATTCCCCTCGACGGCGCCGGTTTCGCCGACGATCAGCCGGCCGACGCGGACGTCGCCCTTGATCGCGCCGTCAATCTGGAGATCGCCGCTGCCGCTGATCCCGCCCTCGAACTGGAGGTCGGCCGACAGGGTCGACAGGCCACGCGCGCTTGGCGCTGACGGGGACAGTGATGGGGCGCGGGCCGGGGCCGCGGACGAACCGCCCGGCGTGGGCAGGTCGGGCAGCGGCGGGATCGACGAACCGTTGTCAGCGCGGGGCTGGGGCGACGGGGCGGGGGATTTAGTCTTGTTGAACAAGTTGGTCTCCGGCTCTCATGAAGCGGGCGGGGTTCTGGGGTCGGCCATTCATCCACACTTCGTAATGCAGATGCACGCCGGTAGAGCGTCCTGTGGTTCCCATGGCGCCGACACGCTGACCGAGCTTGATCCGCTGGCCGGGGAGGACCGCCGTGGCGTTCAGGTGGGCGTAGCGCGTCTTGAAACCGCGTCCATGATCTATCTCAACGGTGTTGCCATACCCTGAACGTACTCCGACGAAAGACACGATTCCGGGAGCGGGGGCGTAGATGGGCGTGTTCAGGGGGGCGGCGAAGTCCTGACCCTGATGCAGGGCCGGGCGGCCGTTGAACGGGTCGAAACGGACGCCGAAACCCGAGGTCGTGCGGGCCTGCGTCGGGCGGCGGAAGGGCATGCCTTCGGCGGCGTCGGCCAGCGAGCGCATGTCAGACAGGTTGTCGGCGGCGTGGCGGATCCGCACGGCGAAGGCTTCGTCGACGTCCAGCACGGCGGCGAGGGCCCGGGGATCGCGCGCCTCGACCAGCGGACCGCCGAGCGCGGCGTCGTGCGGCGTGTAGGCGGCCGGGTTCAGGCCGGCGAGGCGGAAGGCCAGCCGCAGCCGTTCGGCGCGGGTCTGAGCTTCGTTTTCGGCGCGGGCGATCAGACGCTCCTGGTCCATGCGCACGGCGATCATGCGTTGGACGGGGGAGGAGCGGGCGGGATTGAGGGCCGGGGCGGGCCGCAGCGCCTGTTCGGCGCCTTCGACGCCGCGGAACATGCCCATGACCTGGGTCAGGGCCGCGTGGCGGCGTTCGACCATCTGGGCCATTTCGTCGAGCGCGCCGGTCGTGGCGGTCATGCGCACGACGGCGCTGTCCAGCCGGGCCTGCAGGTCGGCGTTCATCCGTTCAGAGGCGGCGCGGGCGCGGGCGACGGTCCGATCGGTCTGGCTTTGTGCGACCAGGTCAAAGGCCAGACTGCCCGAGGCCATCAGCGTCCAGCCGCCCAGCAATACCGCGATCGCGGCGCCGAGCGCCTGTCTGCCGGGCGTCAGGGCCCAGGCGCGGACGTCGTCGCCGTCGCGGAGATACAGATATCGGGTCGGAAACCACTTTCCGATCAGAGACCGCCCGACGGTCGGCACTTGTTCGGTCATCACGCAACGCCCCTCAACGTACGACGAAGGGTTATGCGCCAAGGTTTAGCTGGGGGACAAGTCTGTTCACGACTTGTTAACTACCTTGGGCGGTCTTCACGCGAAGAACACCGGTATTCGGAGCTATTATTCGCTCGGAAGGCGAGTCCGCGAATCTGTGGAACGCCTTTTACATCTCCGGCAGGCTCTGGATCCTTCCGTGATCAGAGCGATTGTACGGCCGCCAACACTTCCGCCGCGTGGTTCTTGACTGAAACCTTGCGCCAGATGCGTCGGACAACGCCGGCGCCGTCGATCAGGAAGGTGGCGCGCTCGATGCCCATATATTCGCGGCCGTAAAGCTTTTTCTGAACCCAGACGCCGAAGGCCTCGGTGAGGTCCTCCGGTTCGTCGGAGGCGAGGATGACCTTGAGGTCGTATTTGGCCTTGAAGCGGTCGAGCTTCTTCACCGGGTCGCGGGACACGCCCATGACGACAGCGCCGGAGGCGGCAAAGTCGGCGGCGAGGGCGGAAAAGTCCTGGCCTTCGGTGGTGCAGGCGGGCGTGTCGGCCTTCGGATAGAAATACAGGACGACCGCGCGGCCTTTCAGCCCGTCGAGCGAAACCCGCCCCCCGCCGGCCGTCGCCATGTCGAACGCGGGGGCTTTCGAGCCTTCGGTGATCTCGGTCATGGCGGGCCTTCAGACGGGACGAACGAGGACGATCTTCTTCTTGCCGGCGGCCAGCTTCAGGACGCCGTCGGCGTTGACGTCCGACGTCTCGATCAGCCGGGCCCCGTCCGCGATGGCTTCGTCGTTCAGGCGCAGGCCGCCGCCCTGGGCGAGGCGGCGGGCCTCGCCGTTGGAGGCGGTCAGACCAGCCTTGGTGGCCACGCCAGCGATCATGGCGCCGATCACTTCGTCAGCAGGCAGTTCAACGGTGGGCAGGTCCGCCGACAGCGTTCCCCGTTCGAAGGCGCCCTCGGCGGCGGCGCGGGCCGTCGCGGCGGCGCCGGCGCCGTGCAGCATGGTCGTGGCGGCGTCGGCGAGCGCCTTTTTGGCGTCGTTGATGGCGGCGCCGTCCAGGGCTTCCAGCCGGGCGATCTCATCCAGCGGCGTATCGGTGAACAGGCGAAAGAATTTGCCCACGTCGGCGTCGTCGACGTTGCGCCAGAACTGCCAGTAGTCATACGGGCTCAGCTGTTCGGCGTTCAGCCAGACGGCGCCCTGGGCCGTCTTGCCCATCTTGCCGCCCGAGGCTGTCGTGAGCAGCGGCGTGGTCAGGCCGAAGGCGGCCTTGTGGTCCACGCGGCGGACCAGATCGACGCCCGAGACGATATTGCCCCACTGGTCCGAGCCGCCCATCTGCAGGGTGCAGTTCCAGGCGCGGTTGAGCTCCAGGAAGTCCACCGACTGCATCAGCATATAGTTGAACTCGAGGAAGGTCATCGGCTGTTCGCGTTCCAGCCGCAGCTTCACCGAGTCGAAGGCCAGCATCCGGTTGATGGTGAAATGCGTGCCGTAGTCGCGCAGGAACTGGATGTAGCCGTAGGTCGACTGCCACTGGTCGTTGTCGAGGATGACGGCGTCGGTCGGGCCGTCGCCGAAGGTCAGGAATTTCTCGAACACGGTGCGGATCGAGGCGATGTTCGACTGGATGGTTTCGTCGTTCAGCTGGGGCCGCGAAGCGTCCTTGCCGGTCGGGTCGCCGATCTTTGTGGTGGCGCCGCCCATCAGCACGATGGGCTTGCCGCCGGCCTGCTGGAGGCGGCGCAGCATCATGATCTGGATCGGGCTGCCGACGTGCAGCGAGGGCGCTGTCGCGTCGAAGCCGATGTAGCCGGTGACCACGCCCGCAGCCGCCGCCTCGTCCAGCTCGGCCGGGTGGGTGATCTGATGAATATAGCCGCGCGCCTGGAGGGTTCGCAGGAAGTCGGACTTGAAGGCGGGCTCGGCGGTCATGGGCGGCGATCAGGCTTGGCTTGGGAGGGAAGGGGCGTGTAGCACGAGGCTATGGAAGCGCGAACCGCCGGAAAGCCCGGACAGCGACTGTCTTTGCTACGGCACGCGGACTCCGCCGGCGAGGCGGCGTCCCGGGTCGAGGCCACCGCGTGGCGACCGCAGCATGGCCGTCTCGCCCTGCGGTATGTGATCCACGCCCCGGCCGATGATCTGCGACTGCCGCCGATGTCGGAGACAGGCCGGGTCGATGGACTTTGGCGGCACACCTGCCTTGAAGCCTTTATCCGGACACCGACGGGCGACGCCTATCAGGAGATCAACCTGGCCCCCTCGACCCGATGGGCGGCCTATCGCTTCGACAGCTATCGCGAGAGCATGGCGAACCTCGAGATGCCGCCGCCCCTGATCGAAAGCCGCGGTTATCCTGATCGCTTCGAACTGGAGGCGCTGATCGACCTCGGCGGCCTGCCGGAACTGGCGCGATCCCACTGGCGACTCGGGCTGTCCGCTGTCATCGAGGACGTGGACGGCGACAAGGCGTGGTGGGCGCTGGCCCATCCGCCGGGCCAGCCGGACTTCCATCACGCCGACGCCTTCGCCTTCGACCTGCCCGCCATGGAGCGCCCATGAAATTCGGCATCGACCGCCTGCTGTCCGAGCCCGAGCTGCGGGCGGCGTTGCAGGGCAGGCGCGTGGCCCTGCTGGCGCATCCGGCCTCGGTGACGGCGGCCCTGACCCATTCGGTGGATGCACTGATGGCCTGTCCGGACCTGAGGGTCACCGCCGCCTTCGGGCCGCAGCACGGCATGCGGGGCGATCTGCAGGACAATATGATGGAGAGCCCGGACTTCACCGATCCGATCTATGGCATCCCCGTCTTCAGTCTGTACGGCGAGGTGCGGCGGCCGACCGGCCAGGCGATGGGGACGTTCGACGTCATCCTCGTCGACATGCAGGACCTCGGCTGCCGCATCTACACCTTCATCACGACCCTGCTCTATGTGCTGGAGGCCGCGGCCCAGCACGGCAAGACGGTCTGGGTGCTGGACCGGCCCAATCCGGCGGGACGGCCGGTCGAGGGCCTGACGCTGCGGTCGGGCTGGGAAAGTTTCGTCGGGGCGGGGCCGATGCCGATGCGGCACGGCATGACCCTGGGCGAGCTGGGGCTGTGGTTCATCGACCGGTTCAAGCTGGACGTCGATTATCGCGTGATCGAGATGCAGGGCTGGAAGCCGGAAGAAGCGCCGGGTTTCGGCTGGCCGCTGGGCGAACGCAGCTGGATCAACCCGAGCCCCAATGCGCCGAACCTGTCGATGGCGCGCGCCTATGCCGGGACGGTGATGCTCGAGGGCACGACCCTGTCGGAAGGGCGCGGCACGACCCGGCCGCTCGAGCTGTTCGGGGCGCCCGACATCGACGCGCGGGCGGTGATCGCGGAGATGCGGGCCTTGGCGCCGGAGTGGCTGGCAGGATGCCGGCTACGCGACTGCTGGTTCGAGCCGACCTTCCACAAGCATGTGCACCGGCTGTGCAACGGGGTGCAGATGCACATCGACGACCCGGCCTATGACCATGCGGCGTTCAGGCCGTGGCGGGTGCAGGCGCTGGCGTTCAAGGCCATCCGGCGGCTGTATCGCGACTACGACCTGTGGCGGGACTTCCCGTATGAATACGCCTTCGGGAAGCTGGCCATCGACGTGATTAACGGCGGGCCGGCCCTGCGGGAATGGGTCGACGATCCAGCTGCGACGCCGGACGATCTGGATGCGCTGACCCTGCCGGACGAGGCGGCGTGGGCGGAAGAGCGGAAGCCGTTCCTGCTGTATTGAGCGAGTGGGCTTACGCCGGCTTCTCAGCCAGCCGCTTGTCCAGATAGGCGCCGACGCGGGTTTCGACGGCGCCGATGTGATCCTGCCAGAAATGGGTCGCGCCCTCTTCCAGCTCATAGTCGATGATGATGCCCTTCTGGGTGCGCAGCTTGTTGACCACGCGCTCGACCTCGACCGGCGGGACGACGGTGTCATTGGCGCCGTGCAGGAACAGGCCCGAAGCCGGGCAGGGGGCCAGGAAGCTGAAGTCGTACATGTTCGAGGGCGGCGATACCGAAATGAAGCCGTCCGTCTCGGGGCGGCGCATCAGTAGCTGCATGCCGATATAGGCCCCGAACTGATAGCCGCCGACCCAGGTCTGGGAGGCGCCGGGATTGTTGGACTGGAGCCAGTCCAGGGCGGTGGCCGCGTCGGCCAGTTCGCCGATGCCGCTGTCAAACTCGCCCTGCGACTTGCCCACGCCGCGGCTGTTGTAGCGCAGCGTCGCGAAGCCCCGCTTCTGAAACAGCTGATACAGGGTCACGGTGACCGGGTTGTTCATATGCCCGTTCGCCTTGGGGTGCGGATGCAGGATCAGGGCGATGGGGGCGTTCGGGCGCTTGCCCGGGGAGTAGCGGCCTT
>JALYPS010000117.1 GCA_030856285.1 Pseudomonadota bacterium | reverse complement strand
GTCCTGGCGCGCGCGCCGGCCGTCGCCGGCCAGCCGCCGGGCCTGATCGTCGCCACCCGGCTGGAGCGGCCGATGGGCCGGTTCGACGGCGCCATGGTCGCCCTGATCCCGCTGTCCAGCCTGCAGCCCGACATGGACGACCCGTCCCTGCCTGAAGGCTCACAGGTGGCATTGACCGACTCGAACGGAGGGCTGCTGACCGCCACCGACATAGACGCCTTCACCCTGGCGGGCGGCGAGTCGCTGACCGGTTGGGTCCAGCGCGCGCGCTCGGGCGCCTCGGCCATCTTCGAGGCCGACGACGCCGACGGCCGCCGTCGCGTCTATGCCGGGGCGGCCCTGGCCGGACGCGACGTCTATGCCCTGCTCTCGGCCCCGGCACCGGGGCTGCTGTCCTGGGCGCGGCTAAACCCGGTCGGCGCCCTGTTCATGCCGCTGCTGGCCTGGCTGCTGGCCTTCACGGCCGTGATGTGGGTCAGCGAACGGATCGTCGTCCGCTGGTTGAACTATCTGGAGCGGGTGGCGTCCATCTATGCGAAAGGCCGGTTCTCGGTGCGCCCCGTCCAGGCCATGAACGCTCCGGTCGAGATTCGCGTGCTGGCGCGAACCCTGGACGAACTGGCCGAGTCCATCCTCACCCGAGACGCGGCGCTGACCGCCTCGCTGGAGGAAAAGGACGCGCTGATGCGCGAGATCCACCACCGGGTGAAGAACAATCTGCAGATCATCTCGTCGCTGCTGTCGATGCAGCAGCGGGCCCTGACCGATCCGGCGTCCAAGGCGGCGGTCGGCGACACCCGCCAGCGCATCGCCGCGCTCGCCCTGATCTACCGCACCCTCTACCAGAGCGACGACCTGCGCTATGCCGACGCCCGCGTCTTCCTGACCGAACTGGTCGGCCAGCTGGTCGCCAGCGAAACGGGACGCGGCCACCTCGTCACCTCTTCGGTCGAGGCGGACTCCCTGGTGGTCGATCCTGACAAACTGGCGCCGCTGGCGCTGTGGCTGGTCGAGGCCGTGACCAACGCGCAGAAGCACGCCTTCCTCGGACGCGGCGGCGACCTGAAGGTCCGGTTCGTCGTGCGCGGCGAAACCAGCGTGCTGGAGGTCCAGGACGACGGCCCGGGGGTCAGCGAGACCTTCCGCGCGGGCGTGGGGCGCACCCTGATGGGCGCCTTCGCAAAACAATTGCGGGGATCGGCTGAAATGGTCCCGGCGGAGGGCGGCGGCATGATCGCCCGCATGACCTTCGCCACGCCGGAGGCGGTCGTGCCCACGGATCCCGCCGATTTGGGAACCGGAGCAGCGCCGCCACGTTGATATGGCAGACGCCACCTGCCCGGCTTCAAGGAGTCCACCCCATGCGCAAGCTGTTCGTTCTTTTCGCCGCCGCCGCCGCCCTGACCACCGCCGCCTGCAATACTGTCGCAGGAGCCGGTGAGGACGTTTCGGCCGCCGGGACCGCCGTCGCCCGCTGCGCTGACGGCCGGACCTGCTAATTTGATCGCCGGCCACACGCCGGCGTCTTGAGTTCCCGACCGCGATTCCCCCCCGACGCGCGGCTCGGTTGAGAAGGCCCGTCAGCATCCCCCCGCTGGCGGGCCTTCGTAATTCCGGTCCTGGCCTCATGCGCGCGGGCGATCCCCTTCGCCGGTGGCCTATTTGCGTGACAGGCGACGCCGTCTAGCATCGCGGCGCAGGCGGCCGCAGAGACGCCATGACGACGCGGGGAGGCGATCGATGACGGATACGGTTGAGACCAAGGCGGACCCGAGTCTGAGAACGGTTGTGGTGGCGTCGGCCGCCGGCACCGCTTTCGAATGGTATGACTTCTTCGTCTTCGGCTCCCTGGCCACCGTCATCGCGCGGCATTTCTTCGCCGACGCCGGCGAGACCGTCGCCTACATCCTCGCCCTGCTGACGTTTGGTCTCGGCTTCATCGTCCGGCCGCTGGGGGCCCTGGTGTTCGGCTGGTTCGGCGACCGGACGGGGCGCAAGACCACCTTCCTCGTCACCATCACCCTGATGGGTGTGGCCACCGTGGCCATCGGCCTGTTGCCCGACTACGGCCAGATCGGGCTGGCCGCGCCCATCCTGCTGCTGATCATGCGGGTGCTGCAGGGCTTCGCCCTCGGTGGCGAGTACGGCGGGGCCGCCATCTACGTCGCTGAACATTCGCCGCCGAAGAAGCGCGGCCTGCTGACCGGCTGGATCCAGACCACCGCCGCCTTCGGTCTGATCGGCGCCCTGTCGGTCATCCTGATCACGCGCCAGATCGTCGGCGTCGAGGCCTTCGACGAATGGGGCTGGCGCATTCCCTTCCTGCTGTCGGCCCTGCTGCTGGTCGTGTCGCTGTGGATCCGGCTGAAGCTGAACGAGAGCCCGGCCTACCAGCGCATGGAAGCCGAAGGCGGCGAGCGCCGCGCGCCGTACAAGGAAGCCTTCTTCCAATGGGGCAACGGCCGGTTCGTGCTGATCGCCCTGTTCGGCATCATGATCGCCCAGGGGGCGGTCTGGTACTGCGGCTATTTCTACACCCGTTTCTTCATGGAGCGGGTGCTCAAGATCGAGGTCAACACGGTCGACCAGCTGGTGCTGATGGTGACCGTGGCCTCGGCGGCGCTGTACGTCTTCTTCGGCTGGCTGTCGGATCGGGTCGGGCGCAAGCCGGTGATGCTGTTCGGCATGGTCCTGGCCCTCATCGCCTTCTTCCCCGGCTTCCACGCCCTGACCAAGGCCGCCAATCCGGCCCTGGCGGAGGCGCAGGTTTCCGCGCCCGTGACCGTGGTCGCCGACCCCGCCACCTGCGCCCTGCAGTTCGATCCAATCGGAAAAGCCGCCTTCTCCAGCTCCTGCGACATCGCCAAGAGCGTGCTGTCCAACGCCGGCGTCTCCTACGGCAACGCCGAGGCCGCGCCGGGCTCGGTCGCCATGGTGCGGGTCGGGGGGATCGAGGTCGGCTCGGTCGAAGGCGCCGGCATGGACGCCGCCGCGCTGAAGGCCGCGCGCACAGGAGTCGAGACCCGGATCAAGGCCGCGCTGGCCGGGGCCGGCTATCCGGCCAAGGCCGATCCGGACCGGATCAACATGCCGCTCGTGTTCGCAATCCTGATGGTCTTCATGGTCGCGGCCACGGCCCTGTACGGACCGCAGGCGGCGGCGCTGGTCGAGCTGTTCCCGACGCGGGTGCGCTATACGGCGATGAGCCTGCCCTACAATATCGGCACGGGCTGGGTCGGAGGGCTGTTGCCCGCGGCCAGCTTCGCCCTCGTGGCCTGGTCGGGGAACATCTATTTCGGCCTCTGGTATTCGGTCGGCTTCACAGCCCTGGCCGCCGTCGTGGCGCTGATCTGGTTGCCTGAGACCAAGGGACGAGACCTCGACACGATCTAGCGGGGCCTGGAGGAGTGGCGGTGAAGAGGGTCCGGCTCAAGCCACTCGTCTGGCCGCTCTCGTTGCTGACAGTCGGCATGGCGGCCGGCTGGCTGGCCGAGTTCGCCGTCGGACGGTGGCAGGACTATCAGCTGTACGGCATCGCCCGGCCGGTCGCCGACTTGCTGCTGATCATCGGTGCGGTATGGCTGGTGGTCGCCGTAGTCGGCATGGTCCGCGGCCGGCGTGGCTGAGGATCAAACTGGCAGGGCTCCGCGCTTGACCACGGTCCGCATGGCCACGCTCGAGGACACCCGGGTCACGCCGGGGATACGGGTCAGTTCGCGGGAGTGGACGCGTTCCAGATCGTCGACGTCGCGCACCACCAGCCGCAGCAGATAGTCCGAGCCGCCGGTCATCAGATAGCATTCGACCACCTCGGGCACCGTGGAGATGGCGGTCTCGAAGGCGGTCAGGGAGGCCTCGGCCTGGGACGACAGGGTCACGGTCACGAAGACGCTGATCGGCAGGCCGACGGCGCGTTCGTTGATGATGGCGGCGTAGCGGCTGATGACCTGTGCGGCCTCCAGCGCGCGCAGCCGACGCAGGCAGGCGCTCTCGGACAGGTTCACGGTCCGGGCCAGATCGGCGTTGGTCATGCGGCCGTCGCCCTGCAGGGCGCGGATCATCTTGCGGTCGGTGTCGTCGAGGGCGACGGCAGAAACGGTCTTCAAAGACGCTCTCCTCGGCAGATTCTGCGAATTTACGCTGATCATGCGATGAAAAGAACAGGAACCTGCGGTGAAACCGCCGCTAGATTGCCGCCCGAAACGGAGCCGCCGCAGATCGGCCCGTCCTGATCAGAAGGAAACGGTCATGCGCGTCGGCGTCCCCAAGGAAATCAAGAAGAACGAACACCGCATCGGCCTGACGCCGACGGCGGTGCGCGAATACGTCGCCCACGGCCATACGGTGTCGATCGAGACCGGCGCGGGGCTCGGCGCGGGCTTCACCGACAGCGACTACAAGAAGGCGGGCGCCAAGATCGTCGCCGACGCGAAAACCATCTTCGCCGAGAACGACATGATCGTGAAGGTGAAGGAGCCGCAGAAGGTCGAGTGGGAAATGCTCCGCGAGGACCAGATCCTGTTCACCTATCTGCACCTGGCGCCCGACCCCGAGCAGACCAAGGG
>JALYPS010000106.1 GCA_030856285.1 Pseudomonadota bacterium | reverse complement strand
GCCAGGGATATGTCCCCCATCTATGCGGTTTCCCTGGCCCTGCTCATCGTGTCCGCCGCGCTCGCACTCTGGCGCGGCGGCGGGTGGGAACGCACGACGGCGGCTGTTCTCGTCCTGGTCTGGATCGGGACGACCCTCTTCCCCTTCGACTCCCTGAACCCGGCCTGGGTGCCCATCGGGCTCGACGGCGCGACCCTGCTGCTCCTGCTGTATATGGCCCTCTATTCGAAGCGCCAGTGGACCATCTGGGCGACGGCGTTCCAGTTTCTGCTCATGGCCAACCACCTGGCCTTCGTCCGCTTCCACGAGCTGGAGCAGTGGGCCTATGTCACGGCCTACTATGTCTGGGGCGACTCGGTGGTGCTGTCGCTGATCGCCGGGTGCGTCTGGCGCGCGCGCAAGGCCGTCCCGGAAGACGGGTCAGCGGGCTGAGCGGAACGGTCTGTGCGTTCGGTCAGGCGACCGGCGCGGTGATCCAGCCGATGACGCTCGCGGCGCTGACGCCCGCTGCGACGATGCCGACCGCCAGCGCGACGCGCGCATTGCGGTAGATGAAGACGAAAACGCCACCAAACATGATTGAACTCCCCCCGGACGCCGCCACAGCGACACAGCTTTGCCGGTTCATCAAGGTGCACAAAGCGTTAATCGCAATTCCGTGATCGATTTACGCCCGCCGGGTGAAATGATGCAGCGCAATTCCACTGGCGACCGAAACATTGAGCGAATCAAAGCCGCCTGACATCGGAATCCCGACCGGCCTGCAGCGTTCGATCACCGCCGGCGCCAACCCTGGCCCTTCGGGCCCCAGCAGAATGGCGATTCGCCCGCCCCGCGGCATCGCTTCCAGCGGTTCAGACGCGCCAGGCGTCAGCGCCAGCACCTCAAAGCCCGCCGCCTTCAGTCCATCGACCATCGTCAGGGCGTCCAGACCCGTCGCCATCGGCGTCCGCAGCACGGCCCCGACCGAGACCCGGATGGCCTTGCGATAGAAGGGATCGCAGCAGTGCGCATCCAGCAGCACCGCCCCCACGCCGAAAGCCGCCGCGTTGCGGAACACCCCGCCCATGTTGTCGTGATTGCCAATCCCGCACGCCGCAACCACCACAGCGTCCGATCCGGTTCCGCCCAGGCAAGCCTCCAGGGATCCGGCCGGCGGCTTCTCGCCCAGCGCCAGGATCCCGCGATGCAGGTGAAATCCTGCGATCTCATCGAGCACTGACTGGCTCGAGACATAGACCGGTGTGTCCTCTGTCACCTGGTCGAGCACGCCCGCCAGCCCTTCGACCCGCTTGCTGTCCAGCAAAAATGCAACGGGGCGGCACAGGGAGCGATCCGAGACGAGGACATTCAGCACCACCTCGCCCTCGGCCACGAACAGGCCCTGCCTGCCCGTCAGGTCCCGTTCGCGGATGTCGCGGAAGCCGGCGATGCGCGGATCGTCGGGCTGGTCGATGCGGATCACGGCCAAGATCGGATAATTCCCGTTGCGTCAGTCTGACTCGCGCTGCTATAGCGCCCGCCTTCCCGAGAGGAAGTGTTCCGCGGTAGCTCAGTGGTAGAGCAGCCGACTGTTAATCGGCTGGTCGTAGGTTCGAATCCTACCCGCGGAGCCACTCTTTGCCCACCACAGCGTCAGACCGAAAAAAAGCCCGACGCGAGCGCCGGGCTGAAGAAGTTCGGTGATGGTGGGTGTCCTCGAAGATCGAAGACGTCCCTCCGTTGACCTGAATTGGTTAATCGATCGTAAACCATTCACTCGCCGTCCGGCAGCCAGGTCGTCTGCCGCCCGCCTGCGGGACCGCTCCAGACCACGCGCCATCCGGCGCCCGCGCGTTCGACCTGCGCTCCGGCGTCTCCCCCTCCTCCTGCCCCTTCCCCCGGCCAGATGAAGGCCCGCCCGCCGACCCGGATCTCGTCCGGTCCCGCGGACGGAGTCAGCACCAGGCTCCAGCGGCCCGAGGCGTCCGGGGTCACCCGGCCGCTCTCGCCCCCGGCCTGAAGATCGATTGGCGGGCCGGCGGCGGCGCTGCGCCCGGAGACCAGCCGCATCCGGCCGTCGCTGTCGACCGCGCCCAGCGGCGGAGCCCGGTCCAGCCGCCGTGTCGCCCCGCCCGCACGCAGGATTACGACGGGGCCCCGCCCGCCCGCCACGATCAGCAGCCGTTCCGGAGCCGGAGCGGCGTCCTGACCCACCTGGGTCTCGGGACGTAGCAACAGATCCCCCGCCGGAGCGGTCATACGTATCTCGAACCGGCCCTGGGCGTCGGCGGCCGCGGCATGGGCGGGCCCGGAATCACTGCGCAGCACGACGCGGGCGCCCGGCTCCGCCTGCCCCGAGAAGATCAATCCACCCGGTATCCGTTGGACCGAACGAATCATCGGCGGGCGGGTCCAGCCTCCTGCCGTGGTCGGGACCCGGGCGTTCTCCTCTTCCGCCGGCGCCGGCGGAGAACAGGCGGCGTGAGCGACGCACAACAGCACCGCTATCGCCGCCTTGCCGAACATGGCCCGTTTCATCGCGTGCATCCGACCGCTAGGAGTATCGGTCCAGATAGCGCGCCGAGGCGGTCGCTGTCTCCCATCCGTTCCCGAGGCCCCATGTCTTCGCCTGTCGCCATCCAGCCCTTCGACGGTCGGTCCGTCTGCCTGTTCTGCGGTTCGTCCGACCTGTCCGACCCGGCCTACACCGCAGCGGCGCGCGCCTTCGGCGAGCAGACGGCGAGGGCCGGCTGGCGTCTGGTCTACGGCGGCGGCGGCGTCGGCCTGATGGGCGCCTCGGCCCGGGCCGCTCATGAGGCCGGGGGCCGGGTGCTGGGTGTGATGCCGGGCTTCCTGCGCAGCCGCGAACGCCTGTTCGACGACGTCGAGACCCTGATCGTGCCGTCGATGCACGAACGCAAGACCATCATGTACGACCAGTCCGACGCCTTCGTCGTCGCCCCCGGCGGCGTCGGCACCCTCGAAGAGGTTATCGAGGTCCTGTCCTGGAAGCGTCTCGACCTCCACTCAAAGCCGGTCATCTTCCTGAATCTGAACGGCTTCTGGGAACCGTTGCTGGCCGTGATGGAGCACAGCATCGCCGAAGGCATGACCCCCGCCAGCTTCCGCCAGGCCTGGGTCGTCTGCGACACCGTCGAGGCCGCGATCGAGGCCATGCAGGGCGCGGGCGATACGCCGCACTTGCAACATGATCAGCGATAAGTAATCAATGGTCAGTCAGCTGGCGTTCGTACGTCTCTTTTAGCTACGCACCTTGACAGTTGCGTAAGAAAACGGACACTGGCGACGCGGGGCGGATGACCGTCCCGCCAACCCGGAGACCTCCCCATGCGTGCTCTGCTCATCGCCGCGGCCCTGTTCGCCGCCGCCCCCGCCTTCGCCCAGGCCCCGACCACCAGCGCCGTCCTCGCCGACGCCGCTCGCGCCCCGGCCGCCCGCACCATCATCGACGGAGCCTCATGGGCCTGTGCCGGCGCATCCTGCACCGCCAGCGGCGGCGCCAACCAGCCCGCCGCCCGCGCCTGCCGTCGCGTCGTGGCCCGCTTCGGCCAGGTGTCGTCGTTCAGCTACAAGGGCGTCGTCCTGTCGGCCGAACAGATCGCGGCCTGCAACGCCTAGGCCGCCCAAAAGAAACGAGCCTGAGGGCGGCCCCGGCCGGCCTCAGGCCGTCTCGCCGCTCAGCCGTTTGACGATGCGCTCGCGACCGATCATCGGCGCCAGCGTCGCCATGTCGGGGCCGTGGGCCTGACCGGTGATCATCATCCGCAGCGGCATGAACAGGGCCTTGCCCTTGGCCCCCGTGGCCTCCTTCACCGCGGCCGTCCACACCGGCCAAAGCGTCTCGTCGATAACCGCCGGCAACGCCGCGAGCGCCGCCGCAGCGAACGCCGCGTCCTCGATCACCGGCGTGACCGGTCCGCGCACGATCGCCGCCATTTCAACGACATCTCCGAACTTCTGAAGGTTGCCGCGCACCCCGTCCCAGAAGGCTTCGCCCAGATCGGCGTCCAGTTCCGCCAGTCGCGACCGGGCCGTCGCATAGTCCATCACATGCAGCGACTGCGCGTTCAGCCGGTCCAGATCGGCCGTGTCGTAGCGCGCCGGCGACCGGCCCATTTTCGAAAAGGCGAAGCTGGCGCCGAGGGCGTCGATCGAAGTCCCGACTTCAAGCGGGTCGGAGGTGCCGATCCGGCCCAGATGGCTGGTGATGGCGATCGGCTCATAGCCCTGCTCACGCATCTCGGCGATGGACAGCGATCCCAGCCGCTTGGACAGGGCCTGACCGTCCGCGCCGACCAGCAGAGGCATATGGGCGAAGCCGGGCACGGTCGCGCCGAGCGCCTCGAAGATCTCGATCTGCGCCCCGGTGTTGGTCACGTGGTCTTCGCCGCGAATGACGTGCGTAATGGCCATGTCGATGTCATCGACGACCGACGGCAGGGTGTACAGGAACAGCCCGTCCTCGCGGATCAGCACGGGATCGGACATCGACGTGGTGTCCACCTCGGCATGGCCGCGGGCCAGATCCTCCCAGGCCACGCGGCGGCCATCCAGCTTGAAGCGCCAGTGTGGACGGCGGCCCTCGGCCTCATAGGCCGCCTTTTCCGCATCGGTCAGCGCCAGCGCGGCGCGGTCATAGATCGGCGGCAGACCCCGTGACAGCTGCACCTTGCGGCGGCGGTCCAGCTCTTCCGAGGTGTCGTAGCAGGCGTACAGCCGGCCCGAGGCCTTCAGCCGGGCGGCCGCCTCCTCGTAGCGGTCGAACCGTTTGGACTGATTGTAGCGCTCGTCCCAGACCAGACCCAGCCAGGTCAGGTCGTCCTCGATGCCCTGTTCGAACTCGGGCGTGGACCGCGCCAGATCGGTGTCGTCGATGCGCAGGACAAAGCTGCCGCCCTGCCCCTTGGCGAACATCCAGTTGACCAGGGCGGTGCGGACATTGCCGACGTGCAGCTTACCCGTCGGCGACGGGGCGAAACGGACCTTGACGGACATTCGGAAAACCTTGGAAACGCGAGGCGCGTAGGTCGCGCTCCGCACCCCTCAAGTCAAGGCGTCGCCGCCAGATCAGTCGTCCCGATGAACCCGTTCGCGGCGCTCGTGGCGCTCCTGGGCCTCAACCGACAGCGTCGCTGTGGGGCGGGCTTCCAGCCGTCCGAGGCTGATCGGCTCGCCGGTCTCCTCGCAATAGCCGTAGGAGCCGTCCTCGATGCGGCGCAGCGCTTCCTCGATCTTGGAGATCAGTTTGCGTTGGCGGTCGCGGGTGCGCAGTTCCAGCGCACGGTCGGATTCCGACGACGCCCGGTCGACCAGATCCGGATGATTCTCCGTCTCGGCCTTCAGGTTGACGACAGTCCCCCTGGACTCGCGAAGGATGTCATCCCTCCAGTCCATCAGCTTGCCCTTGAAGTAGGCCAGCTGCCGCTCATTCATGAACGGCTCGCCGTCGGACGGCCTGTACGCGGCCGGGTCGACGATCGCAGACGCCAATGCGGTCATAATCGCACTCACGGTCTTTAACAGCGCCCCCCTGTGGCGCAGCCCTGCCTATAGGGAGGTCGAAGAGTCGCGGCAACAAC
>JALYPS010000065.1 GCA_030856285.1 Pseudomonadota bacterium | reverse complement strand
AT
Organism: Pseudomonadota bacterium; assembly: GCA_030856285.1. Classification (GTDB taxonomy): domain Bacteria; phylum Pseudomonadota; class Alphaproteobacteria; order Caulobacterales; family Caulobacteraceae; genus Brevundimonas. The sequence goes on along the minus strand of JALYPS010000065.1, from coordinate 2,317 downwards.
CTGACCACGCCGCCGAACAAGCCGATCAGTCTGTCGTCCGAGCGGCGGCTGCAGGTGCTGCAGTCGCTGGACAATCTCGGCGCCGGCTTCCAGCTGGCCAGCCACGATCTGGACCAGCGCGGCGGCGGCAACCTGCTGGGCGACGAACAGTCCGGCCATATCCGCGAGGTCGGTGTCGAGCTGTACCAGCAGATGCTGGAGGACGCGGTGGCCGAGCTGCGCCAGTCGGGCGAGGGCGGGGGCGTGATCGACCGCGGCTGGTCGCCGGCCATCAATGTCGGGGCGGCGGTGCTGATTCCGGAGAACTACGTCCCGGACCTGAACGTGCGCCTGAGCCTGTATCGCCGCCTGTCGGACGCCGAGAATTCGGAGACGCGCGAGGCCTTGGCGGCCGAACTTATCGACCGGTTCGGCCCGCTGCCGGACGAGGCGAAACAGCTGCTGCGCATCGTCGGCATCAAGGCCAACTGCAAGACGGCCTGTATCGAACGCATCGACATCGGGCCCAAGGGCGCGGTGCTGACGCTGCGCAACAACGCCTTCCCCAATCCGATGGGGCTGGTCGGGCTGATCCAGAAGAACCACGCCTTCTGGAAGCTGCGGCCCGATCAGAAGATCGTGGTCAAGGGCGAGTGGGAGACGGCGGCGGACCGGCTGAAGGTGGCGGAACGGATCACCGCCGACCTCGCGCGGGTGGCGACGGCGGGCTGAGGCTGGGAACGGCGCGCTGACCGATCTAGGCTGACGTCCGCGAGTCGCGGCTATCGGGCGGCGACTGGAGGGGACGGCCATGGCGCGCAAGCCCACGACAACCGCCGGCGGCCGCAAGCGCGCCCCGTCCGTGGCGAAGGCCGCGCCCGGCGTCGCCCTGCCAGAGCCGAACGCACCCCTGCCGCCGCCGGTCCGCAAGCCGATCTGGACGCATCTCTATTTCCAGGTGCTGGTCGCGATCAGCCTCGGCGCCCTTGTGGGCCATTTCTGGCCCAGTGGCACTGACGCCAACGGCGAGGCCGTGGCCGGGTTCGGTGAGCAGCTGAAGCCGCTGGGCGACGCCTTCATCCGGCTGGTGAAGATGATCATCGCCCCGGTGATCTTCCTGACCGTGGCGACCGGGATCGCCCACCTGCGCGACCTCGGCAAGCTGGGCAAGGTGGTGGGCAAGGCCTTCGCCTATTTCCTGACCTTCTCAACCCTGGCCCTGATCATCGGTCTGGTCGTGGCCAATGTGGTGCGGCCTGGCGCGGGGATGAATGTCGACATCGCCACGCTCGATCCGGCGGCGGTGGCGACCTATGCCGCCAAGGCCCACGACACCACCATCGTCGGCTTCCTGATGAACATCATCCCGGAGACCGTCGTCGGCGCTTTCGCCGGGGGCGAGATCCTGCAGGTGCTGTTCTTCGCCATCCTGTTCGGCATCTCGCTGGCAGTCATCGGCGACCGGGCCGAGCCGGTGCTGACGCTGCTGGAGAGCGTTTCCGAGGCCTTCTTCAAAATGGTCGCCATCCTGATGAAGGCGGCGCCGATTGGCGCGTTCGGGGCCTTCGCCTTCACGATCGGCAAATACGGCATCGAGTCGGTGATCAACCTCGCCGCGCTGGTGGGGACCTTCTACCTGACCTCGGCCTTCTTCGTCGTGGTGGTGCTCGGTCTGGTGGCCCGGTTCAATGGCTTCTCAATCTTCAAATTGATCCGATACCTGAAGGAGGAGTTGCTGCTGGTGCTGGGCACCTCATCGTCCGAGGCGGCCTTGCCCAGTCTGATCGAAAAGATGGGCCGCGCCGGCTGCGACAAGTCGGTGGTCGGGCTGGTCGTGCCGACCGGCTATTCGTTCAATCTGGACGGCACCAACATCTATATGACGCTGGCGGCCCTGTTCATCGCCCAGGCCTGCGGGGTCGACCTGTCGCTGGGCGACCAGTTGCTGCTGCTGGCGGTGGCCATGCTGAGCTCCAAGGGCGCGGCGGGCGTCACCGGGGCGGGCTTCATCACCCTGGCGGCCACCCTTGCGGTCGTGCCGAGCGTGCCCGTCGCGGGCATGGCCCTGATCCTCGGCGTCGACCGCTTCATGAGCGAATGCCGGGCGCTGACCAATTTCATCGGCAACGCCGTGGCCACGATCGTGGTGGCGAAGTGGGAGAACGGCCTGGATCGCGAGGCTTTGAACCTGGCGCTTGCAGGCGGTCCGACTCCCGTCGCCGTCGGCAGCCGGGAATCGGACGACGACTGACCCCCCCGTTTGTTGTCAGCTCCGCCGCGCCGCCTGCTCGCGGCGGTACTGGTCGACCGGCAGGCCGCCGACGCCCCAGTCCTCCAT
>JALYPS010000059.1 GCA_030856285.1 Pseudomonadota bacterium | reverse complement strand
GTCGAGCTCCGCCCGGTAGCGGGCGGCGTCGGTGCGGCTGATGGAGCCGTTGCGGAGACCGGCTTCGATGCGGGCCTCGATCTGCATGGCGTGCGGGTCGCCATAACCGCCGCCGCCGTTGCCGGGCATGTAGTTGTCGCCGACGCGGCGGTTCAGGTCGGCGTAGCGCGCCTCCAGATCCTGACGTTCGCGGTCGCTGAGGCCGTCGCGCTGATACTGCGCCTCGAGCTGGACCAGAGCCTGGAAGTCGGTGCGCAGCCGGGTCGATTCCGTACGGCTGATGGTGCGGTTGCGCAGGCTGGCGGCGACGCGGGCGTCGAAGGCTGCGGTCTGACCGGCCAGCTGCTGCCAGCCGCCATAACCGCCGCCGTAACCGCCGTCGTTGTCATCGTCGTCCTCAGCGGACTCCAGACGCTCGTTCAGGCGGCGGTAGCGGTCGGTCAGCTCGGCCCGTTCGGCCGTGGTGAAGCGGCCGTCGGAGGCGTAGCGGGTTTCCAGATCGACCAGTTCGGCGAATCCGGCGCGCAGCCGCTCGGACTGGCGGTAGTTGATCGAGCCGTCGCGGACGCCGGCGTCGAGCCGCCCCTCGAACTGGACGCGCTGGTTGTACAGCGGGCGACGCCCGCGGCTCCATTCGCTGTCCAGCGTGGTCTGGCCCTGGCCGAACAGGGCACCGAGTATGGACTCCAGCACCTGCCCGCCCGCTGACGGCTGCTGGCCGTAGGGGGACTGGCCGTATGGCGTCTGGGCCGAGGCGGCGCCGGCGGCTGCGAGCGTCAGCGCGGCGGCGGCTACAGCCGTGAGATTTTTGATCGCGATCATGGGGGATTTCTTTCCGGTGAAGGTTGCCCTGTTGCGGAGAGAACGGGTGGCGAGGGGGAAAGGTTGCGGTCAAGGTTGTCCCTCTCCCGAGAGGAGAGGGAGGGGCCCGCCGCGCAGCGGTGGGAGGGTGAGGGGTTACGGTGTTCAGGACGGCAGGCGCCGTCGTCGGATGGCATGCGATCCTCCTCCACCCCTCGCCCCTGCCCCTCTCCCCATGGGAGAGGGGTTCTGTGTGCGCTATCCCTCCCTCATGACCGCCCTCCCCCTCCCCGACCTGCTCCTCCTGCTCGCGGCCCTCGCCGCGGCCGGGCTCGTCGGCGGGCTGGTCGCCGGGCTGTTCGGGGTCGGGGGCGGGACGGTGATTGTGCCGGCGGTGTTCTATGCCTTCGAGGTGCTGGCGGTCGGGGGCGAGGGCAATCTGCATACGGCGATCGGGACGTCGCTGCTGACCATCGTCGCGACGTCGTGGCGGTCGTTGAGAGCCCATCGGGCCCATGGCGCGGTGGATGAGGTCGTGCTGAAGAGCTGGACGCCGTGGGTGGCGGCGGGGGCGCTGGTCGGGGCGGCTGCGGCGGGGTTCACCTCGATGCAGGGGCTGGCCATTGTCTATGGCGTCTGTCTGCTGGTGGTGGCGGCGCAGATGGGGCTGTTGCCGGAGCGGGTGACCTTGCGGCGCGATCTGCCGGAGGGCTGGGGGCGGCGTGTGACCGGGACGGTGATCGGCGGGCTGTCGGCCATGATGGGGATCGGCGGCGGCAGTTTCGGCGGGATGATGATGACCCTGTGCGGACGGCCGATCCATCAGGCGGTGGCGACGGCCTCGGGCTTTGGGCTGGCCATCGGGACGGCGGCGACGCTGGGGTTCATCGTGTTCGGCTGGGACGCGGGCGGGCGGCCGCCGCTGTCGCTGGGGTATGTGAATGCGCCCGGGGCGGTGGTGATGGCGGTGCTGACCACGGCGGTGGCGCCCTGGGGGGCGAAGCTGGCGCATTCGCTGGACCGGGCCGTGCTGAGACGGGCGTTCGCCGTGTGGCTGCTGGTGACGGCGGGGGCGGTGGTGGTGAAGGCGCTCTAGGGCCGCAGGGTGATTTCCGAAGGCGTGGCGCTGAAGGAGGAGAGGCGGCCGAGGTAGCTCATGCCGAGCAGGCTGTGGGGCAGGCCGCGCTCGACGACCAGGGCCTCGACCTGTTCGACGCGAGCGCCGGCGACGGCGACGGTGTTGAGGGCGACCGGGGCGGCGCGGACGGGGCCGGAGGCCGTGATGACGGTGGCGGAGAAGTCGCCGGCCTTGAGGCGCAGGCCAAGGCGCGCCGCGT
>JALYPS010000054.1 GCA_030856285.1 Pseudomonadota bacterium | reverse complement strand
GGTCCGAACGGTCGATCCGGACCCTCGGGGCCGCGGGCTCGATCGAGCAGCTGCGCGAGACCCTGATCCCGCTGGGCGGCGGCCGTTCAGCTCGTCTGGGCGATCTTGGAACGGTCACCGACCATTGGAGCGAACCGCGCCGTCTGGCCCGCTACAACGGCCAGGAGGCCGTGACCTTCAACTTCCTGCGGTCGCGCAGCGCCAGCGAGGTCAAGGTCGCCGAAAAGGTCCGCGACCGCGTCGCCGAGATCGACGAGGCGCATCCCGAACTGACCATCGAGAAGGTCACCGCCAGCGTCGAATATATCGAGGAAAGCTATATCGCCTCTCTGGAGGCCCTGGCCCTCGGCGCGGGACTGGCGATCATCGTGGTCTTCATCTTCCTGCGGGACTGGCGCGCCACCCTGATCACGGCCCTGGCCATGCCGCTGTCTCTGATCCCGGCCTTCGCCATTCTCGGGCCGCTGGACCAGTCGTTGAACGTGGTCACCCTGCTGGCCCTGTCGCTGACTGTCGGCATCCTGGTCGATGACGCGATCGTGGAGATCGAGAACATCGTCCGGCACATGCGGGACGGAAAGACGCCGTACGACGCCTCGATGGTGGCGGCCGACGAGATCGGTCTGGCGGTCGTGGCCACCACGGCCACCATTCTGGCGGTGTTCGCGCCGGTCGGCTTCATGCCGGGCATCATCGGTCAGTTCTTCAAGGCCTTCGCCCTGGCGGCGTGCGTCTCGGTCGCCTTCTCGCTGGTCGTGGCGCGGACGCTGACGCCGTTGATGGCCGCCTATCTGCTGAAGCACCACAAGCATGAGGACGCCGATCCGTTCTGGATGAGCGGCTATCTGAAGTCCCTGCGCTGGTCGCTGGCCAACCGCTGGAAGGTGTTCGCCCTCGGCACCGTCCTGTTCATCGGTTGCGGGTTCCTGGCGTCCAGGGTGCCGTTTGAGTTCCAGCCTTCAGGCGACGAGGGCCGGGCGGCCTTCTCGGTCGAACTGCCGCCGGGCGCGACCCTGGCCCAGACCGACGCCATCGCACAGCGCCTGACCCGCGACCTGCAACAGCGGCCCGAGGTGACCTCGGTCTATGCCTCCGTCGGCGGGCAGGAGGTCAATCAGGCCTATGTCTATGCGGACATGGTCGACAAGGGCGAGCGCACCCTGAGCCAACAGGAATTCGCGCGCGAGATGGTGGACGGCTGGAAGACGATTCCGGGCGCCCGCATCGGCGCCGGGGCCGGCAACCAGGGCGGAGGCCCCTCGGACGGCACCAGCTACACCTTCGCCATTCTGGGCGACAATCCGGAAGCCCTGGAGACCGCGGCGCGCCAGATCGAGGCCGAGATGCGGACCGTTCCGGGGCTGGCCAATGTGGTCAACACCGCCTCGATCGCCCGGCCCGAAATCCTCGTCACGCCACGGGCCGACGAGGCCGCCCTGATGGGCGTCTCGACCCGCGACATCTCCCAGACGATCCGCGTCGCCACCCTCGGCGACGTGGCGCAGAACCTGCCCAAATACAATCTCGGCGACCGGCAGGTGCCGATCCGGCTGCAGCTGACGCGCGAGGCCCGCGAGGACCTTTCGGTGCTCGAGACCCTGCGCGTGCCGACCGACAGCGGCGGGTCCGTGCCCCTCAGCGCCGTGGCCGACATCCAGTTCGGCGGCGGGCCATCGCAGGTGCTGCGTCAGGACCGGTCGAGGATCGCCTCGATCACCGCCGAGCTGGACGGCATCCGCTCGGGCGAGGCCGATGCGGCGGTCAAGAAACTGCCGTCGGTCAACAACCTGCCCGCCGGGGTGCGCCAGGTGCCCGCCGGGGACGCCGAGTTCATTCAGGAGATGATCACCGGCTTCGCCATCGCCTTCCTGACCGGCATCCTGCTGATGTACGCCGTGCTGGTGCTGCTGTTCCGCAGCTTCGCCTATCCCGTGACCATCATGGCCTCGCTGCCGCTGGCCATCGGCGGCGCCTTTGTGGCCCTGATGATCGGGGGCTCCAGCTTCTCGATCTCGTCCCTGATCGGCATCCTGATGCTGATGGGAATCGCGGCCAAGAACTCCATCCTGCTGGTCGACTATGTGATCATGTCCGAGAAGGAGGGGATGCCGCGCTTTGAGGCCATCATGGACGCAGCCCACAAGCGGGCCCGGCCGATCCTGATGACCACCTTCGCCATGGGCGCCGGCATGATGCCGGTGGCCATGGGCTGGGGCGCCGACGTCGAATTCCGTCAGCCCATGGCCATCGCGGTGGTGGGAGGACTGATCTCCTCGACCTTCCTGTCGCTGCTGTTCATTCCGCCGATCTTCACCATCGTCGACGATTTCCCGGGCTTCGTGAAACGCTCGCCGCGCAATGTGATGAACGCCGGACGGTGGGTCGCCCGCAAGGCGCGCGGCGGCCGCACGGTCAGCTTCGGCGCGCCGCGGGACCGGTAGGTCCGGGCGAGCTCTCCGCCGCGATTGGCGCTTGTAATCCCGGACGCCGCGAAGCAGCGATCCGGCGGACCAACCTTTTCTCCCTCCCCTTCATGGGGAGGGACGGCGAGGCGCTGCCGAGCCCGGGTGGGGCACGCCAGTCTCAAACCGGCGCCGCCCGGCTTCGCAATTCCCCACCCTGTCGTCGCTGAGCGCCGACATCCCTCCCCATGAAGGGGAGGGAGAACGCGCCGACATCCCTCCCCACTACGGGGGAGGGAGAGGCGCCCGCGCATCACTCCTTCCCCACCGCCCAAAACAAAACCGGCCGGGGTTTCCCCCGACCGGCTGGTTCGACCCGCCTTGCGGCGGGGCGGTTCTAGTATTTGAAGCGCAGGGTCGCGCCCCAGGTACGGGGCTGGCCCAGGAAGGCGTCGTAGGTCTGGGTGTCCAGCGCGGGGTTGTAGAAGGTGCCGTTCGGCTGGAC
>JALYPS010000045.1 GCA_030856285.1 Pseudomonadota bacterium | reverse complement strand
CCCAAGGGCCATTCCGGCAAGGGCGAAGGCAAGTCCATGTTCTCCGGCCTGTTCAAGAAAAAGTCCTGACGCGTGTTTGGCAAGCGCACAGGTCAGCCCGGCAATGTCGCCGCCGCCCCGCGCCCCGCGCCTGAAGCCGCGCCTGTCGAGCAGCCGTCGCCGGGCATACAGGTTGAAGCCTTCGCCTTCGGCGGCGAGCCGGACGCTGACCAGGTGCATGCGGCCGCGCGCAAGGCTGAATCCTACGCCGCCAGGCCCGCCTCGCCAGCGGCCGATCGACTGGATGCGCTGGCGTCGCGCCCCCGGCCCGAAGCCGAGGCCGCGCCCGCCAGGAACGCGCCCGGCCCCAAGGCCACGCCCGGCTTCGAACAGCTGAAGAAGGCCCAGGCCGTCGCGGAGATCGTCCGCGAGCAGTCGGACTATTATCACGCCACCAAGACAACGATCTTCAACGCCCTGATGAACACCATCGACCTGGCCCAGCTGGCCCAGCTCGATACCAAGGCGGCGTCCGAGGAAATCCGCGACATCGTCGCCGAGCTGGTGGCGATCAAGAACGTCTCCATGTCGGTGGCCGAGCAGGAGCATCTGGTCCAGGACATCGTCAATGACGTCCTCGGCTATGGCCCGCTGGAGCCGCTGCTGGCGCGCGACGACATCGCCGACATCATGGTCAACGGCGCCGGCCGGGTGTTCATCGAGGTCGGCGGCAAGGTCCAGCTGACCAATGTCCGCTTCCGCGACAACAACCAGCTGATGAACATCTGCCAGCGGATCGTGAGCCAGGTCGGCCGCCGCGTGGACGAGAGCTCCCCGATCTGCGACGCCCGCCTGCCGGACGGCAGCCGGGTCAACGTCATCGCCCCGCCGCTGGCCATCGACGGCCCGACGCTGACGATCCGGAAGTTCAAGAAAGACAAGCTGACGATGAAGAATCTGGTGGAGTATTCCTCCATCAGTCCCGAGGGCGCGCGCGTGCTCGGCGTCATCGGCGCCTCGCGCTGCAACCTGGTCATCTCGGGCGGCACGGGCTCCGGCAAGACGACCCTGCTCAACACCCTGACGGCCTTCATCGACCCGACCGAACGCGTCATCACCTGCGAGGACGCGGCCGAACTGCAGCTGCAGCAGCCACACGTGGTCCGCCTCGAAACCCGCCCGCCCAACCTTGAGGGTCAGGGCATGATCACCATGCGGGATCTGGTCAAGAACTGCCTGCGGATGCGCCCCGAGCGGATCATCGTCGGCGAGGTCCGGGGCCCCGAGGCCTTCGACCTGCTGCAGGCCATGAACACCGGTCACGACGGCTCCATGGGCACGCTGCACGCCAACAGCCCGCGCGAAGCCATCAGCCGGATGGAGTCAATGATCACCATGGGCGGCTACGGCCTGCCCTCGAAGACGATCCGCGAAATGATCGTCGGCTCGGTCGACGTCATCATCCAGGCCGCCCGTCTCCGCGACGGTTCGCGCCGCATCACCCACATCACCGAGGTGGTCGGGCTGGAGGGCGACGTCATCGTCACCCAGGACCTGTTCGTCTACGAGATCACCGGCGAGGACGAAAACGGCAAGATCATCGGCCGTCACCGTTCGACCGGCATCGCCCGTCCCCGCTTCTGGGACCGGGCCCGCTATTACGGGCTTGAGCGCGAGCTGGCCGAAGCCCTCGACGCGGCGGAGTAGGGCGAATGCTTCCTATCCTCGCAGCGGTCCTGGCCTTCATCACCATCGGCGGACTGGGCTGGGCCTTCGTCGGCGGCGGCGACTCCAGCGAAGCCGCGGTCAAGCGCGCCCGGACCTTCGGCGGCCCCAAACAGAACAATTCGGCGGCCCGCAAGGCGGCCCAGGCCAATACGCCCGAGGCGCGCCGCAAACAGATCATGCAGCAGCTGCATGAGTCCGAACGGGCCGAGCGCAAGGCGCGGATCAGTCTCGCCGCCAAGCTGAAACAGGCCGGTCTGGCCACCAAGGTCTCGACCTTCTGGATCATCAGCGGCGTGCTGGGCGTCATCGCCTTCCTGCTTCCGTTGCTGTTCGGGCTGAACATCCTGATCGGTCTGGGCGCGGGCGTCGTCTTCGGCCTCGGCTTTCCGCGCTGGGTCGTCGGCTTCCTGGGCAAGCGGCGGATGAAGAAATTCTCTGGCTTTTTCGCCGACGCCGTCGACGTCATTGTGCGCGGCATCAAGTCCGGCCTGCCGGTCCACGACTGTTTCAAGATCATCGCTCGCGAGAGCCCGGCGCCGCTGGGACCGGAATTCCAGAAGCTGGTCGAGGGCCTTGGCGTGGGCCTGACGCTCGCCCAGGCGCTGGACAAGATGTACGAGCGAATGCCGACGCCGGAGCTGAAATTCTTCTCCATCGTCATCGCGATCCAGCAGAAGACCGGCGGCAACCTGGCCGAGGCGCTGAACAACCTTTCGGTGGTGCTGCGCGCCCGCAAGATGATGGGCGAGAAAATCAAGGCCCTGTCGTCAGAGGCCACGGCCTCGGCCGGCATCATTGGCTCGCTGCCGCCCGCGGTGATGATCCTCGTCAGCCTGACGACGCCCGCCTACATGGCCCGGCTGTTCACTGACCCGCGGGGCCAGTTCATGCTGCTGATCGCCGTGGCGATGATGGCGTTCGGCGTCTTCGTGATGAAGAAAATGATCGCGTTCAAGTTCTAGGGAACGGCTGGGTCCAATGGTTGAATTCTTCACCAACGTCCAGAACCTGCTGAGCCTCGGCGTGGGCGTGCTGGTGTTCGCCACCCTGGTGACGCTGCTCAGTTCGTTCAGCGGCGGGGCCAAGCTGGAAGGCCGGTTGAAGGCCGTGGCCGTGCGGCGCGAGGAGCTGAAGCGGCGCTCGCGTCAGGCCATCGCCGCCCAGAACACCGGCCCCCAGAATCTCCGGCACACGGATGAAGGCTTCAAGAAGCGCGTCGTCGAGCGACTGAACCTGACCAAGCTGCTGGAGGACCCCAAGGTCGCGGACAAGATGGCCCAGGCCGGCTATCGCGGGCCCAAGCCGTTGACGACCTTCTACTTCTTCCGCTTCTCAATGCCGTTTGTCTTCCTCGGAATCGTGGCTTTTTACCTGTTCGTTTTCAACGACTTCGGTCTGCCGATCATGACCCGGCTGACGGCCTGCATGTTCGCCGCGGTGATCGGCTTCTATGCGCCAAACATCTTCCTCTCGAACCGTATTTCAAAGCGGCGCACCTCGATCATGCAGGCGTTTCCGGACGCGCTGGACCTGCTGCTGATCTGCGTCGAGGCGGGGATGTCGATCGAGGCGGCGATCCAGAAGGTCAGCCAGGAGATCGGCGGCTCGTCGATCGATCTGGCCGAGGAGCTGACCCTGCTGTCGGCCGAGCTCAGCTATCTGCCCGACCGCCGCATGGCCTATGAGGGGCTGGCCAAGCGGACCAACCATCCGGGCGTCAAGTCCGTCGCCACGGCCATGACCCAGGCCGAGACCTATGGCACGCCGCTGGGCACGGCCCTGCGCACCATGGCCAAGGAAAACCGCGAGATGCGTCTGTCGGCGGCCGAGAAGAAGGCCGCCGCCCTGCCGGCCAAACTGACCGTGCCGATGATCCTGTTCTTCCTGCCGGTGCTGTTCATCGTCATTCTGACGCCGGCCATCATCAGCATTCAGGACACGATGGCCGCAGGCGCCGCGGGGGGCTGATTCAGGCCTCGGCAGCGGCCTTCCAGGCCTCGGCGACCGCATCGACCGCGTGCCGCAGATGGCGGCGGTTCCGGTCAAAGAACATCTCGCCGCGCAGGCCGGAGAAGATGAAGCCGTTGGCGACGATACAGCTGTTCGGCTCGTCCAGCGGCTCGATCTCGAAATAGCGCATCGAGCGGAACCACAGGCCCCGGTTCTCGGCCCAGACCAGTTGCGAATATGGCTGCCAGTCGCCGACACGGGTCGCGGCCCGGCGCTCGGGCAGGCCCTCGATGGTTTCGGTCAGGGCGATGTCGGCGCCGAAGGCGATCGTCCCCTCCAGCCCGGTCTCGACCGGATTCCAGCGGTCCCAGCCGGGCAGGTCCGCGATCAGTTCCCAGATCCGCTCGGGGGTGGCGCGCACGCCGATGCGGCGCTCGATACGGGCGATGTCCATGGCTTCGATCTGCCACGGCTTTCGGGCCAGTAAAAGGGCTCCCGCCTCAACGATTGCCTTCCGGACCCGGCTGGGACGCAGGCGGGGTTTCCGGCGAGGGTGTCTCGTCGCGATCGGGCAGGTCCGGCGGGCCCGCGCGAAGCCTGGGATTGATGAAGCACAGGGCGGTTGCGGCAGCCAGCAACAGGGCGTTGGCGATGAAGGGCGCCGGCTCGGCCAGCTCGTACAGGGCGACGCCGATGACCGGCGGAGCAAGGAAGCTGAGTCCGGCCAGCGACATCATCAAGCCGGCGATAGCTCCCTGTTCATGGGGCCCGACCGACAGGGATGAGCCGGCGGTGAAACCCGGCCGGGCAAAGCCCACGCCCATAGACACCACAGCGTAGCCGACGACGACGCCATAATAGCCCGGGGCCGCGATGCTCATCAGGTTTCCGACCAGAGCCAGGGCCGCGCCCCAGCGCATCAGGTCGGCCGGCTGCAGCTTCAGCAGCGGGATCAGGCCCCACTGGGCCATCAGGGTCGCGGCGGCCCCCGCAAGCATGGCGATGCCAATGAACGGCTGGGCCTCGCGGACGGCGATGCCTGTGGCCGACAACTCATCGATGATGTGGAAACCCAGCACCGAGATGTTGGCGGCCTGCGCCCCGGTGACGAACAGGCCGTAGAGCAGATAGCCGCGCACGCGCGGGTCCTTCCACAGCCCCTTGCCGGCGTCGCCCTGCCGTCCGCTGGCCGAGGGGGTGCGCACGACCTCGCCGCTGGGCAGTTTGCGCCAGACCACGAACAGCACTACCGCCCCGAACAGGGCGAAGGCGTACATGGGGCCCGCGAGGCCGATCAGCGGCAGGACGAAGAAGGGCGCCAGAGCCGGGCCGATCACCGTGCCCAGCCCTTGCGCCGACGCCAGCAGCGACATGGCCTGGGTGCGTTGTTCGGGCGTCGTGCGGTCGGCGACATAGGCCTGTGAGGCGATCGGGGCGGCCGAGCCGAAGACGCCATAGACGGTGCGCGCCACCCCCATCAGGACGAAGGCCAGTCCGGCGCTCAGCCACTGTTCCAGCCCGGAGGTGGCGGCCAGGCCGAAGCCGCTCATCGAGACGACGAATCCGGCGAGGCCGATCATCATGACCCGCTTGCGGCCCAGGGTGTCGGACAGCCGCGCCCAGAAGGGCGAGGCGACGGTCCACATCAGGGCCGAGATCGCAAAGGCGCCTGCGACCAGGGTGTCGGAAAGCTGAAACTCCCGCCCGATGGCGGGCAGCACCGACTGAAGCGCCATGTTTCCCGCCGCCGCGATCAGGCTGACGGAGAACAGGATGGCGAAGGCGGGAGAGCGCAGGTTCACCGCCGCAGCCTAGGCCCGCTGGCGCCCGACGTCACCTGACGCACGCGCCCTGTGTGCTTCAACCCTTGCGCCCGCCCCCCGGGTCCGCGCACGGTGGCGGTTCTCGGACATTGGGGACCGCCATGACCAACCTTCGCCTGCTCGCCGTCTCCGCCCTGTCGTTGGCCCTGTCCGCCGGACTCGCCCATGCTCAAACCGCGCCCATCACGCTGGAGCGGATCGAGGCGGCGGTGACGGCGGAGATGCCGAGGGTGGTGGCCTGGCGCCGCGACCTGCACGCCAACCCTGAACTGGGCTTCGCCGAGACCCGTACGGCCGCCCTCGTGGCCGAGCATCTGCGGGCGCTGGGCATGGAGGTCCGCACCGAGGTGGGCAAGACCGGGGTGGTCGGAGTGCTGAGGGGCGGACGGCCGGGCGGGGTTGTCGCGCTCAGGGCCGACATGGACGCCCTGCCGGTGCTGGAGGCCACGGGCCTGCCCTTCGCCTCGACCGCGACGGGGACCTATATGGGCAATACGGTGCCGGTGGCCCACGCCTGCGGCCATGACGCCCATGTCGCCATGCTGATGGGCGCCGCAGAGGTGCTGGCCGGCATGAAGGCCGACATCCCCGGAACCATCGTCTTCATCTTTCAGCCCGCCGAGGAAGGGGCGCCTCCGGGCGAGCCGCTGGGCGGGGCCAGGCTGATGATCCAGGAGGGGGCCCTGGCTGATCCGCGGCCCGAAGCGATCTTCGGCCTGCACGTCGTGCCGGGGCGGCCGGGGACGCTGTTCTATCGCCCGCGCGGCTTCATGGCGGCTTCGGACCGGGTCGACATCACCCTGCACGGTCGCCAGACCCACGGGGCCTGGCCGTGGAAGGGCGTCGATGTCATCGCTGTGGCGGCCCAGATCGTCCAGACCATCAACACCCTGACGGCGCGGACCATCGACCCGACCACGACGCCGACGGTCTTCACCATCGCCACCCTCGACGCAGGCGTGCGCTACAACATCATTCCACAGGACGCGACGCTGTCGGGGACGCTGCGCACCTTCGACATCGCCCAGCGCGACGATCTGGTGGCCCGCACCCGGGTCGCCATCGACAATGTCGCCGAGACCTATGGCGCGACGGCGGAGTTCTCGGTGCGGCAGAACGCGGCCCTGGTGTTCAACAATGAGGAACTGTCCGCCTGGCTGGCCCCGGTGCTGACCGAGGCGGCGGGGGGCGGGAACGTCAATCCGGCCACGCCGCCGACGACCGTGGCCGAGGATTTCAGCTATCTGTCGCAGGAGGTGCCGGGCGTCTTCTACCACCTCGGCGGATCGAAGGACGGGGTCGATCCCAACACCTCGCCGCCAAACCATTCCCCCGGCTTCGATGTCAATGAGGCGACCATGCCGGTCGGCGTTCGCGCCCATGTGCTGAGCGCCATCCGGTTTCTGGAGCGCCCGGCGCCCTGACGCCGGCAACCACGTTTCTCAACGCCTCGGCAAGAAACGCGGCGCATCCTTCTCCGGTCGTACAGGAGAGGGCCATGAGAGGTTTGCCTGTTCAGTTGCCGCCGATGACGCTGGAACGCCGGGGCAGTCCGCTGCGTGACGCATTTTATGGCCTCGTCGCCTTCGGAGCGATGTTCGGCGCCGCCCTGCTCGGCCTGAATCTGCTGTCCTAGGCGCGGTCGAAGACGGTCCGGATCACTGTGCGATAGACCTCGGCCAGGGCTTCGATCTCGGCCACCGGCGCGCGCTCGTCGATCTGGTGCATGGTCTGTCCGACGAGACCCAGCTCCAGCACCGGACACATGGCGCGGATGAAGCGGGCGTCCGAGGTGCCGCCGGTGGTCGAGGCTTCAGGGCGACGGCCCGTGGTGCTCTCAACGGCGTCCTGCACGGCGGTGATGAACGGCCCCGGCTCGGTCAGGAAGGCGTTGCCCGAGCACAGATGCTCCAGCGAAACCTGAAGGCCCGAGGCGGCCTGGGTCTCGCCCGCCATGGCGTTCAGCCAGGCGATCAGTTCGTCGCCGGTGTGGGTCGGGTTGAAGCGGATGTTCAGCCGCGCCTTCGCCTCGGCCGGGATGATGTTGGTCGCCGGATTGCCGATGTCGATGGTGGTGATCTCGAGGTTCGACGGCGGGAACTCGGGATAGCCAGCGTCGAGCACATGGGCGTCCAGCCGGGCCAGCAGCTTCGCCATCACCGGCGCCGGATTGGCGGCGCGGTCGGGATAGGCGACGTGACCCTGTTTGCCCTGGATGGTGATCCAGGTGTTCAGCGAGCCGCGGCGGCCGACCTTGATCATGTCGCCGAGCACCTGGGATGACGACGGTTCGCCGACGACGCAGGCGTCGATGACTTGGCCCTCGGCCATCAGGGTCTCGACCACCCGTTTGGTGCCGTGCAGGGCCGGGCCTTCCTCGTCGCCGGTGATCAGGAAGGACAGGGAGCCGGGCACGCCACCCTCGGCCAGTACCCGCGACACCGCCGCCACCCAGGCCGCGATGCCGCTCTTCATGTCGACCGCGCCGCGACCATAGAGGACGCCGTCCCTGACCTCGGCCTCGAACGGCCCCGAGGACCAGGCCTCGGTCGAACCGGTCGGAACCACGTCGGTGTGACCCGCAAAGCAGAGGTTGGGGCTGGCCGTCCCGCGCCGCGCGTACAGGTTCTCGATATTCTCGAACTTCATCCGCCGGCAGTGGAAACCGAGGTCGGTCAGGGCGCGCTCCAGCACATCCATCGCGCCCTCATCGGCGGGGGTGACGGACGGTTTGCGGATCAGGTCGCGGGTCAGGGCGACAGGATCGATAACGGGAGTTGATGCGACGCTCATATGCCTGTGCTTTACGGGGTTCCGACGACCGCGAGAAGGGCTCCCTCCCATGCCGAAGATCGACATCGACAACGCTCCCACGGGACACGGCACGGGTTATCCCGAGGAATTCGCCGGACCCTGCAAGCCGCGCCGCCGCTGGCGGCTGGGCGACGCGGTCGGGCTGGACCAGTTCGGGGTCAATCTGTTGCGCCTGCCGGCCGGAGCCTGGTCGAGCCAAAGGCACTGGCATGAGGGCGAGGACGAGTTCGTCTGGGTGCTGGAGGGCGAGGTCGTGCTGATCGAGGGCATGCCCGGCGAGGTGGGGGGCGAGACCGTGCTGCGCGCCGGGGATTGCGCGGGCTGGAAGGCGGGCGTGCCCAACGGCCATGTGCTGCAGAACCGATCCGGCGCGGAGGTCGTCCTGCTGGAGGTCGGTACGCGCACGCCCGGCGGGGACTCCGGGACCTATCCCGACATTGACATGCAGTTCCGGCAGGGCGGCTATTTCCACCGCGACGGGACGCCCTATCCCAAGGTCGACCGCCGCACGTGACCGAAACGATCGAGACCACCGAGCCGGTCCAGGCCCCGCCGCCGCCCGAAGGCCCCGCCAGTCCCTGGGCCATCCGCGACTTCCGCCTGCTGTGGGTCGGGCGGGTGGCGGCGGTGCTGGGCATCCAGATCCAGTCCTCGGCCTTGCTGTGGCAGGTCTATGAGATCGCGCGCCGGGATCATCCGATCGAGGAGGCCAGCCTGTATCTGGGCCTCGTCGGCCTGTGCCAGTTCCTGCCACTTCTGGCCCTGACCCTGCCGGCCGGGGCTTTGGCCGACCGGCGCGACCGCAAGAACACCGTCACCCTGTCGGTCATGGTCGAGGGCGGGTGCGCCCTGGCCTTTCTGTTCATGGCGCTGCACGGCGCGCCGCCGCTGTGGGGCCTGCTGGCCGTCGCCGCTGTGTTCGGCGCGGCGCGGGCCTTCCTGGCCCCAGCCAGCCAGGCCTTCCTGCCGATGGTGGTCGGGCGACGGGCCCTGCCGCCGGCCATCGCGGCCCAGTCCATCGCCTTCCAGACCGGGGCCATCGCCGGCCCGGCGCTGGGCGGAGTGATCGTCGGTTTCTCCGTGCCCTGGGCCTATGCCGTCGCCCTGGCCATGTTCGCGGTCGGCTTCGCCAGCCTTGTCCTGATCCGCACCAGCGGCAAGCCGGCCCCGTCGCCGACGCGGATCTCGCCGGTCGAGCAGGTCAGGGAAGGGCTGGCCTATGTCTGGAACACCAAGATCGTTCTCGGCGCCATATCGCTGGACCTGATCGTGGTGCTGCTGGCGGGGGTGGCGCTGCTGACCCCGATCTTCGCGGCCGACATCCTGCATGTCGGAGCCGTCGGCTTCGGCCTGCTGCGCGCCTCCTTCGGGGCGGGCGCCCTGCTGGTGGCCCTGTATCTAAGCCGTTTCCCGATCGTCTCGCACGGGGGCCGCTGGATGTTCGCATCGGTGGCGGTGTTCGGCGTCTGCACCCTGGTCTTCGGCCTTTCGACCAGCGTCTGGCTGTCCGGTGCGGTGCTGTTCCTCGGCGGGGCGGCCGATATGATCAGCGTCAACATCCGCCAGACCCTGATCCAGCTGGCCACGCCCGATCACATGCGCGGCCGGGTGTCCTCGGTGTCGATGCTGTTCATCGGCGCCTCCAACGAACTGGGCGAGGCCTGGTCGGGCGTGGCCGTGCGCTTCCTCGGACCGGTCGGGGCGGCGGTGTACGGCGGGATGGGCGCCCTCGCGGCGACCGGCCTGTGGGCGCGCTGGTTCCCGGCCCTCAGGAAGGCGGATCGGCTGGAGTGAGCCTTCAGCTCACCACGGCTTGAAGTGTTTGCTCAGCTTCAGCCCCTGCCGCTGGTAGTGGCTGCCGCCCTCGCCATAGAGGCGGGTCGGGCGTTCGGTGAGCGGCTCATAGACCAGCCGGGCCACGATCTGGCCGTGCTCCAGCAGGAAGGGGGTGTCGTGGGTGCGAACCTCGAGCACGCCCTTGGAGCCCGCGCCGTGCGCCTCGTCCGTGCCGAAACCGGGATCGAAGAAGCCGGCGTAGTGAACCCGGAATTCGCCCACCGACGGATCGATCGGCGTCATTTCGGCCGCCTGGTCGACGGGGATTTCGACGTCGTCGCTCGACGCCAGAATGTAGAACTCGCCCGGATCGAGCAGCAGCTCTCCGCGGCGCAGGGTCAGCGGCTCCCAGAAGTCGCGCGGGTCGTGGCCGTCGATATTATCGAGATCGACCACCCCGGCGTGACGGCGGCCGCGGAAGCCGACCACGGCGCCCTCGCCGCCCTGCAGCTCGACGCCGACGCTGCGGGTCTCCAGCTTGGGCGGCTCGCCGGCCTTGAGCCGCAGCTGGTTCAAACGTGTGCCCGGACGGACGAGGATGGGGAAGGTCTGGGGCGAGATCTCGAGGTAGAGCGCGCCCTCATAGCCTTCGGCTACATCGTCGAAACTGGCGCCGCGATCGGTCAGCAGACGCACGAAGACATCGACCCGGCCGGTCGAGCTCTTGGGATTGGCGCGGGCGATCAGACCCTTGGGCAGGCTCAGCCGCTCCTGCAGCCGGGCGATATAGACGCAGCCGCGCTCCAGCACGACGCCGCCCGACAGGTCGATCCGGTGCATGGCGACGTCGGCGATCCGGTCCTCGACGGTGCGTTTTCCCGGCAGGAAGGAGGCCCGCACGCGCCAGGCCTGGTCGGACAGGCGCAGGTCCAGACTGGCCGGCTGAACCTGATCGGCGTCGAAGGGGGTGTCCGAGGCGATCGCGCCGCCCGCGATCAGGGCCTCGATGGACTGGCAGGGCAGGATGCCCGGAATCGTATGTTCGTAGGACTGCATACGCCCGGCTTACACGATTTTTCGGCGTGTCTCCCCTCCCGCGAGGGCCAAGGCCGCGCTTGACGTGGGTCGGTGTTCCGCGACCATGGGCGGATGCACGATACGCGCGCCTATGAAGCTGAAACCGACGGGATCGTGGTCCGCGTGCGGCCCAGCTATCTGGCCGGGCAGTCTGATCCGGACGGCGGTCGCTGGGTCTGGGCCTATCAGGTCGAGATCGTCAATCTGACCGGGGTGTCGGTGCAGCTGATGGCGCGGCGCTGGGTCATCACTGACGCGCGCGGCCATGTCGAGGAGGTGCGCGGGCCGGGCGTCATCGGCGAACAGCCGACGATCCTGCCGGGCGAGAGCTATTCCTACGCCTCGGGCTGTCCGCTGGGTACGGCCTCGGGCTCTATGGTGGGCGGCTATTCGATGACTGACGCCACGGGGCGCACCTTCGAGGCGGCCATTCCGGCCTTCAGCCTTGATGTCCCGGGGGATCGACGGGTGCTGAACTGAGTGGGTGAGGGGCTGCGTCAACCCGGAAAAGCGCAGCCCCGCCCCAATACTCGAGGCCCCGTGCGGGTGGCGCCTCGAGGCGGAGGGCGGCTCTCTAGAAGCCGTTCATGACAGCCGTATGGCCGAATTGGTTAATGAGCGATGATGCCGTCGCCGTCGCTACGCCGATCGCACTCAAGCAGCGAGCGACCGCGTCGCGAGCGTTAGCGCCCCAACTTAAATGTAGCGCCGCAGCGAGCGGGCCAGATCCGTCGCGCCGCCCCGCTTGACCTGGGGTTGGTAGGCGACGCGAGCGTGTTCGACGCAATAGACGCCTTCCGAGGCGCGGCGGCCGCAGAAGCTGAACTCGGTCGAGGACGGATCGCCGATCGGCCATTTGCACATATGGGCGCCGAGGGTCATCACCGTGGCGGTGCCGGGCAGGTCGGGCATGGGAGCCGGAACCGACGGGGTGGAGACGGCGCGCGGCTGGAC
>JALYPS010000039.1 GCA_030856285.1 Pseudomonadota bacterium | reverse complement strand
CCCCCCGGGTGGCCGGGCGGCTGCTGCGCCGGGTGCGCGACTTCGCCGAGGCCGAGGGCTCGCCGGTGATCGATCGGCTGGCGGCGGCGCGGGCCTTGGCGCGGCTGGAGGTCGATGAGGCCGGGCTGGACAGTCTGGACCGCCGCTTCCTGCGCGCCCTGATCGAGAACTACGGCGGCGGACCCGTCGGCATGGACACCCTCGCCGCCGCCATCGCCGAGGCGCGGGATTCGGTCGAGGACGTGATCGAGCCCTATCTGCTGCAGCAGGGCTTCATCCAGCGCACGCCGCGGGGCCGCATGGCCTGTGCACGCGCCTACGCCCACCTCGGTCTGGTCGAGCCGCCCAAGCCGGCGGGGGCCGGACAGGCGGCCCTGTTCGACTGACTACTGCGGCGCCGGAGCCGGGGTCGGGGTGAAGCGGAAATTCAGGGCCTGAATGGTCACGGGCGTGGTCGGCGCCAGCAGCAGGCGGCCGTCGATCACGCCCCTTTCGCAGGTCCAGCGGAAGGTCCCGGACAGGCCGCCGGTCGGGATGATCGGCGTATCGGCGGCGCAGGCCCCGGAGTCGGCCTTGAGCACGCCCAGCACCGTGAGCCAGTTCTCGACCGAGCGGTCCATAAGGAAATTCATCGCCAGCCGGTCCTCGGCGACGGACACGTCTCCCGCCGCCCAGATGCGGCCGAGGTCGCGGTAGCGTTCGGCGAGAATGTCGCTGGTCGCGAGCGGCCCGACCAGGGCCAGCCCGCCGCGCACGAGCGTCGAGGCGGCCTCGATCAACGGGGCGGACGGCCCGGCGTAGGTCCGGTTGGAGAAGGCGAACAGGCCGGTCCGCCGATCCGGCATCAGGATCATGTAGGAGCCGTAGCCGGGGTAGCCGCCGCCGTGGGCCAGGAAGAAGCCGAGCTCGCAGTCGGTATTGGCCTGCAGGCCCATGCCATAGGCGCCGGCGCCGGGGCAGGGCTGGCCGTCGACGCCCGTGCGGCTGCGCGACGAGACGAAGTTCGAGCCCTGGGCCATTTCGCGGACGGTCGAGCGGCGGACCGGGCCGGACTCGGGATCGTCGCGGGCGGGCCATGCCGACAGCAGGAAGGTGATCCAGCGGGCATAGTCCTCGGCGCTGGTCTGGACGCCCCCCATGGAGCCGAAGACGCCATGCCGCATGTCGGGCTCGCGCGACCAGGCGTCGTTCTCCCAGCGGTAGCCCACCGCGCGGCGGTCCTGCGGCGAGGCGAAGACATCATAGCCGCTCGAGGCCATGCCCAGCGGCCGCATGATCTCGGCCTCGATGTATTCGTTGTAGGGCCGGCCCGAGACGTTGGTGACGATCCGGCCCAACAGGGCGTAGCCGAAATTGGAATATTCGAACGCCGTCTGCGGCGCGCGGGTGAAGGGCACGCCGTCGGTCAGCATGCGGGTGAACTCGGCCTCGGTGATCACCTGCTGCCGGTCACCCCACGGGTCGTCGGTGACAAAGCCGCCGGTGTGGTTGAGCAGGTCGCGGACGCGGATGCGCGGCGAGTCGGCTGTGAGATAGGTCCAGTTCGCCATCTCGGGCACATGGGTCTCGGCCAGATCGTCCAGCGAGAGCTTGCCCTCGTCACGCAGCTTCAGGATCGCCAGGGCGGTGAAGGCCTTGGACATGGAGGCGATGCGGAACAGGGTGTCGGGCGTCACGGCGGGGCCGTCGACCGTGCGGACGCCCGCCATCCGCAGGTGGATGATCCGGCCGTCCTGCACCACGCCATAGACCAGGCCGGGGGCATGGGCGTTGGCCTGCCAGCGGTCGAAGGCCGCGTCGATGACCGGGATCGCCTCCTGCAGCGTCGACGGGGCCGGAGCGGGAGCGGGCGTCTGCGCCTGTAGCGGGACCGCGGTCCCCAATGTCAGTACCAGAGCCAAGGCCAGAGCGTTGCGTCGCATCATCCCCTCCGTTTGCAGACCCAAGGCCTAGCATCCGCATCGCGACGCTCCAATCCATCGCCGGGCTTCACGTCCCGCCCGAACCCCGGCATGGTCGCGCTTCAGGGAGGCCGCATGGCGCGACGGGCGATACGAACCGACAGACTGATCGCAGTGCTGGGCGTGGCGGTGCTCGTCCTCGGCGCGCTGGCGCTGTGGTTCGTCACCCAGGGCTCGGGCGGGGGCTTCACCGAGGAGCCGGCTTCGCGCCGCGTGCTGCGTCAGGCCCGCGAGCAGCTGGGGCGGGCTGCCGAGGTTCAGTTGATCGAGCCGGGTCGCGGTCGGGTGGTCTGCGGCTATATCGCCGCCGGGCGGGGCGGCCGGGCCGTCGGATTCATCTCGCGCCCGAACCGGATACTGCTCAGCGAGGATCCGCTGAACGGAGAGTTCCGCGCCATGATTGACGCCGACTGTCCCGACTTTCCGGAACCGCCGACGCCCCGCGCCGCGGCGGCGGGCTGACCATGACCGACACCCCCACCGCCGGCCGGTTCGAGGGCCGCGAGCACCGGTTGCCGATCCGGGTCTATTACGAGGACACCGACTTCACCGGCCTGGTCTATCACGCCAACTATGTGCGCTATTTCGAGCGCGGGCGGTCCGACTGCCTGCGGCTGATGGGGATCGGCCACGCCGAACTGCTGGATGGCGACCGGCCGATGGCCTTTGTGGTCTCGAAGATGGGGCTGCACTTCCTCAAATCCGCGCGGATCGACGACCAGCTGGTGGTGCGCACCCGCTATGACGCCGTGAAGGGCCCCCGCCTGTTGATCTCACAGACCATCACGCGCGGCGATGACGTCCTGTGCCGGGCCGAGGTCGAGGTCGTCTGCATCCACATGGACGGGCGGCCGCGCCGCCCGACGCAAGCCCTCCGGGACAAGATCGGGCCGTGGCTGGCGCGCGAAGCTTGACCATTTCCTCCGCCTGTCACGTGCAGACAGGTGACGCCGCGGCCACACGTCGCTAGACCCGGCTCAAACCGCCACACAACGGCCACGCCCGTCCGGTGCACAGTGGACGGACAGACGCAAAGGACGCCTGAATGACCATCGCCGCCGAAGCCTCGATGATGAACCCGGTAGCCCTGTTCATGGAGGCCGATATCGTCGTGCAGGCGATCATGATCGGCCTGGCGATCGCCTCGCTGTGGTCCTGGGCCGTGATCATCGACAAGGCCATGCGTTTCAGCGCGCTGAACCGCCAGGCCAACAGCTTTGAGGACGCCGTCGGCTCGGGCCGGCCGCTCGAGGACGTCGCGGCCCAGGCGGGGCCGAATCCGGTGCATCCGCTGCCGCGCATGCTGGTCATAGCCCTGGCCGACTGGCGCGAGGCCCGCACGCGCGGTCCGTTGACCGAGAACCAGGCCAATCTGCTGATGTCGCGCATCGATCGCGCCCTCGACAGTCTGATCGCCCGCGAGGGCCAGCGGGTCGAGAACGGCCTCGGCGTGTTGTCGGTGGTGGCGACCTCCTCGCCCTTCATCGGCCTGTTCGGCACCGTCTGGGGCATCATGAACGCCTTCGGGGCCATCGCCTCGTCGGGCAACACCAATCTGACGACCGTGGCGCCGGCCATCGCCGAGGCTCTGTTCGCCACTGCGCTCGGCCTGGCGGCGGCCATTCCGGCCTATATCGCCTACAACAAATTCTCGATCGACGCGGGCAAGTTCACCGGCCGGCTGGAAAGCTTTGCCGACGATCTGCAGGCCGCCGTGGCGCGCCGCCTCGGCGGCCCGTCCACCGCCGCGCCGCAGCCGGCCCAATCATCCGGGCTGGCTGACTACAGCCGCCGGGAGCTCTGAGCATGGCCCTCGCAGGAGGCGGCGGCGGCGGACACGTCCGGGGCCGCAGGCGGCCGCGCAAACGGCCCCTGAGCGAAATCAACGTCACGCCGCTGGTCGATGTGATGCTCGTGCTGCTGATCATCTTCATGATCTCGGCGCCGCTGCTGAATGTGGCCGTGCCGGTCGAACTGCCCAAGACGGACGCCAGCGCGGTCGACGCCTCCGACGATCCGGTGATCATCTCGATCAAGCGCGACGGCGCCATCTATGTCGGCGAGGGCGAAGTCAGCTTCGACCGTCTGGTCCTGACCGTGGCCGAGGCTGCCGGAACTGACGGCCGCGAGAAGGCCGTGTCCGTACGCGGCGACGGCCGGGCGCCCTATCAGGCCGTGGCCCGCGTGATGGCGCGGCTGTCCTCGGCCGGTTTCACCAAGCTGAATCTGATCACTGACACGGCCGGCGCCCCCACGGACGAGGAGGGCTGACGGCTTGGAGAGGCCCGGTTCCGCCTTGGTCGCATCGATCGCCGTCCACGCGGCGGTGGTTCTGGGCGTGTTGGGCTACGGCATGCTCGGCTTCACGCGCGAGCCGATGAACGTCGAAACCGCCGTGCCGGTGTCCATCGTCTCCGACACGATCATCGAGGCCGCCGCCGCCGATAATCCCGACGACGAGCTGGTCACCGAGGACGCCTCGACGGCACCGGCCGCCCCCGCGCCGCCCGCGCCGGTCCCGCCCGCGCCTGTTGCGCCGCTGCCGACCCCCGCGCCTGTCAAG
>JALYPS010000038.1 GCA_030856285.1 Pseudomonadota bacterium | reverse complement strand
TCTGTCAGCGCCGCCCTGAAAACCATCTGAATCAGCCGATTTGAAAATGCGCAAGGTTTATGGCGTAAACCTTCCGGCTTCGGCCTGCCGGCGTGAGCGGGTCAGCATGATGGCGCTTCAGGGTTCGATGCGATCCTTCATCCGGTAGCTCTTGCCCTCAATCACAACCGTCTGGGCATGATGCAGGATCCGGTCCAGGATGGCCGATGTGAGCGTGGCGTCGTTGTTGAAGATGGCGGGCCAGTGCTTGAACACCTTGTTGGTGCTCAGGATGATCGACCCGGTCTCGTAACGTTGGCTGATGACCTGGAAGAGCAGGTCGGCCCCGTGCTTGTCGATGGGCAGATAGCCGACCTCATCGACCACCAGCAACTGCGGGCGGGTGTACTTCCGGATCTCCTTCGCCAGTCGCCCGGCGTTTTGCGCCGCGGCCAGGGTGTTGACGATGTCCACGGCGGTGGTGAAGCGCACGCCAAAGCCGGCGGTGGCGGCGGCGTGGCCCAGGGCGATGCTCAGGTGGCTCTTGCCCAGGCCCACCGTGCCGACGATCACGACGTTGGCCTTGTCCTCGATGAACTTGAGGCGGAACAGATCCTGCACGGCCATGCGGTTGATCTTGGCCGGCCAGGTGAAGTCGAACTGATCGAGGGTCTTGAGCACCGGGAAGCGGGCCTGGTCGATCCGCCGCTGGCGGGCGCGGTCCTGGCGGGCGGCGGTTTCGCCCTCGATCAGACGCCGCAGGAAGTCGGCGTGGGACCACTGGTGCTCGGCCGCCTGACGGAGCAGCGCCTGGCCGTGCTCCCGCATGAACGGCAGGTTCAAGTAGCCCAGTTGCTGGTCCAGTTCATCAGACATCGGTTTGTGGGGCTTGCCGGGCTTGTGGGGCTTGTTGGTGCTGTGGGTGGTGCTGTTCTGACTCATGGGGATCTCCGGCGGGGGCAGGGTTATCGCGGTCGGGTTCATCGGTGGTGTACAGGCTCAAGTTGGGTTCGGGCAGTTCCAGTTCCAGCAGGTCGGCCCGGCGCGTCAGGTGCAACGCGCCGGCCTCGGGCAGCAGGCGCTGGCGTTGCTCCAGCAGGTTGGCGATGTACTCGCAACTGAAGGCCTCGAACTCCAGGGCGTCGGCGATGGCCCTGGCGGCGGGCTCCTGCCCGTAGATCTCGCTGAGGGCCACGATCTTGCGGACGTGGTGGGTGACGTTGAGCCGCCGCTCGGCCATCGCCTCGTAGAAGGCCTGGGCCTTGGGCGTCAGGGCCAGCAGCCGCTGGAGCAGTTTCTGATCACTCGCCTTGCGGCGTTGCTGGAGCAGAACCCGCGGATGATCGGGGTCCTCAAAGTCCTGGTGGCGGTCGTAGCGGCGGACGTGGCGGGCGATGAGCTTGTCCTGATGGTAAACGCACAGGTGATCGGGATAGAGCCTGAGCGTCAGGGCGGCCGAGGCATATTCGGCGGGAACTGAGTAAGTGTTGGTGTCCACCCGCACGCGGAACTGGCTGCTGGCCCGCGCCGCCACGATCACACCCAGGTCATAGGGACGCGGCGGCAGCGGCCGCAGGGCGGGCCGCTCGGCGTCAAACAGATCCACCGGTCTTTGCTTGGTGCTGCCGTGCAGGCGGACGTTGGCCACCGTCTCCATCCACTGGCGGGCGGCGGGATTGAGCGGGCCAAAGTCGCCGGGTTCCAGGCCGGCCAGGAAGTTCTTCTTGACGTATCCGACGGCGTTTTCCACCCGCCCCTTCTCGTGGGCCTGGCCCACGCCGCAGGGCGTGACGGCAAAGCCGAAGTGATCGGCGAAGTCCTTGTAGCGCGGGTTGAGCACCGGCGTTTCGCCGACGGCCCTCTGCAGCACGGCCGACTTGAGGTTGTCGACCATGCAGCGGGCGGGCACGCCGCCGAAGAACGCGAAGGCGTTGGCATGCGCGGCCAGGAAGTGCTCCATCGTCTCCGAGACGCTGAACTCCAGGTACATCATGCGGCTGTGGCAGAGCACCATCACAAAGAAGCTCAGACGGCGGGAGGTGTTGCCCACCGGGATCGAACCGAACTGGCCCCAGTCGACCTGGGCGCATTCCCCGGGAGCAAACGACAGCGTCAGGAAGGCCGGGGCTTTGGGCGGGCGGACCTGGTGGACGTAGTCCTTGACGATGCTGATGCCGCCGTCGTAGCCGCCTTCACGCAGACGCTGGAAGACCTGGGTGGCCGAGTAGGGATGGGATTCGAGCCAGCGGACGATCTGCTTCTTGAAGGGATCGAGCTTGCTCGGACGCACGGAACTCTTCCGCGGACAGAACTTGTCGGCGGCCAGCCAGCGGGCGACGGTCTGGGGATGCAACTGCAGCTCGCGGGCGATCTGCGTTGCCGTCAGGCGCCGGTTCCGATGGTAGTCGTGGATCTTGCAATACAGTTCGTAGTCGATCATGAGGCGCCTTCGATCAATCGCCTCAGGATCTGGTCCAGACGCGTGGGCCCGCCGGGCTCTGGTGTGAGTGGCGTGGGCGCTGTGGGTGTGCGTGGTGCGAGTGGCGTTCGTGGCGTGGGTGGGACGTCGGGATGGACCGCGGCCACGGGATGGCTGACGATCCCAGGATCGCTCAGGTCCGCCGGCGGCCGGACTTGCCGTGGCG
>JALYPS010000023.1 GCA_030856285.1 Pseudomonadota bacterium | reverse complement strand
ATTGTTTTGCAGGATCTTGCCGAACTGCTCGTCATTGATCCCCGCCATCGGCCCCGCATAGGGATTGGTCGCCGCGTTGCAGACCAGGATGTCGATCCGGCCGAAGGCGGCGTTGGTCTCGTCCACCAGCCGCTGCAGTTCCTCCTTCGAGGCGATGTTGGCCGGAATGGCGATGGCCCGACCCTCGCCGTGTTTGGCGTTGATCGCGGAAGCGACCTCGTCGCATGGGCCCGGCTTGCGCGAACTGATCACCACACGAGCGCCGTGCTCGGCCATCCGTTCGGCGATGGCCTTGCCGATACCCTTGGATGAGCCGGTAATGACGGCGACCTTGCCGGTCAGATCGAACAATTCCATCGTTAACCTCAAAGAGTAGGGAGAATCCGTGCACGAACGCTAGGCGTTTTGCTCTGATACCCCGATACTCCGGCGATTCCATCCGGGAAGACGGACCATCCGTTTCCAATGCGCACACTCACCCAAGGCTTTCTGTTCTTTGGCTATCTGTTTCTGGCCCTGACGGTCGGCGCCTTCGTGTGGCGCGCGGGCCTCGGCGCCGGAGCCGGCGCGGCCGGGGCCATCGCCACCATGGGCCTGATGGTCGCGGTCCACGTCGGCATCACCGGCCGTGCTGATAAGGCCGCCCTGCGCAAGGAAATCGAACAGGTTCGCGAGGCCCACCGCCTGCTGGCCGACGCGATGGAGTCAACGCAGGGCGCCCTCCCCGAACTGGCCCAGGCCATTGAGTCCGGCGCCGTGACCTCCACCGAGGCCCTGTCGGGCGAGGTCCGCATGCTGGAGACCCTGATCCAGCAGATGAGCGAGACCCTCGAACACCGCGCGGCCCAGCCGGAGCCGACCAATCCGTACGAGGCTCGCCACCGCGAACAGTCCAACGTTCTGCTGGCCACCATCCACGACGCCCTGGCCGAGAACCGTGTCGACCTCTATCTCCAGCCGGTCGTTTCCCTGCCCCAGCGCCGGACCATCTTCTACGAAAGCTTCACCCGCCTACGCGCCGCCGACGACCGGGTGATGATGCCGGCCGAATACCTCTCGGTCGCCGAGGGCGAGGGTCTGGTCCCCGCCATAGACAACCTGCTGCTGTTCCGTTGCGCCCAGATCGTCCGTCGCCTCGCCCGGCAGGACCGCAAGGTCGGCGTCTTCTGCAACGTCGCCCTGTCGTCCCTAGGCGATGAGACCTTCTTCCCTCAATTCCTCGACTTCCTCAGCGAGAACCGCGACCTCAACCAGGCCCTGATCTTCGAGCTGGGACAGGCCACCTTCGACGCCCGCGGCGCGGTCGAGGCCCGCAACATGGCCAAGCTGGCCGACCTCGGCTTCCGCTTCTCGATCGACAAGGTCCAGACCCTCGACCTCGACTTCGCCGACCTGCAGAGGTCCGACGTCAAGTTCATGAAGGTGGCGGCCGACCTGCTGATCGAACAGCTGCTCGACCTCGACGGCGCCTCGGCCCTGCCGTCCCTGCGCGACATCTCCGCCGCCGATTTCGCCGGTTTGACCCGCCGCTACGGCATCGAACTGATCGCCGAGAAATGCGAGAGCGAGCGGCAGATCGTCGACATCCTCGAACTCGACGTTTCCATGGGTCAGGGCCACCTGTTCGGGGAACCCCGCGCCATCAAGGAAGCCGTCCTGGCCGAAACCGACCCCCCGGCGGACTTCATCCGCTCGACGCTGAGAAGCGCAGACCAGAGGCGACGGTTCGGATAGGGGTCGGGGCATGTGGGTCGGCTATCGACCCATTGCAGACGCGAACCTGACGGCTATGTTCACACCCTTGCTCGCGGGGGTTGACGGCCATGAAGGCACTCAAGGTAGCGTTGGTAGCATTGGCTCTGGTCGGATGCTCCTC
The DNA here is from genome assembly GCA_030856285.1 of Pseudomonadota bacterium. GTDB lineage: Bacteria > Pseudomonadota > Alphaproteobacteria > Caulobacterales > Caulobacteraceae > Brevundimonas. The sequence continues at coordinate 2,948 of JALYPS010000023.1, read as the reverse complement.
AAAATCCTCGCACACCGTGGCAGTCACGGGAGCGCCCGACGAGGTGGCCCGTTTCGTCGCCGCTGAAGAAGCCCGGACAGGCGCCGCCGATGTAAAATACCGGACTGGAGGGAACAGAGCGGTCTTTTCCGTCCCTACGTCCGAAGCGCAGTCCGAGATGAGGCTCAGGGCAAGTGCCGCCGAGTTGGCCGCCGTGACCAAAAGCACAAGCTGGAGCTTCTCATCCGGCTCATAGCTGCAGGTCTGCTTCCGACCCAAAGCAGACCTTCGAGCTGGATCGCTCTCAGATGGGAGTTGGTGGGCTCCCGTATTGGACAATCCCTACACATTGATTTTCTTCTATAACGTGGAATAGGTTTTGACCTGAGGCAGCTACCGCCAAGCTAAACTATGTCGTGCCCATGCCGCTGTTCCTGACGACCCTTCGTGAGCCGTGTGCGGACCACAGGATTGAGCCTGTGGAGGACGGGTTCCTGATTTTGCCCCTCTCGGGGCGAGAGGTTCAGTTCGACGCGCTGGCTCGCCGCGTCGTTGAACACATCGGCCCGTTTGCCGCATTCCCTCGCAAGGGTGCTGACGGACGTTTCGACTCCGTCCACATCTTGCCCGCGGTCATGATGACTGCCGCAGAATGCCGGAAGAAAGCGGCGGACGCTCTCGCTCAAGCAAGCGAAGCGACTTCACCCGAGGTCCGCGACCTGCACACCAGAACCGCGCAGGAATGGACTGCATTGTCCATCACTGCGCTTGCTCAAGAAAGGTTGGAACGCGACCTGCTCTGACAGGCAAAGCTTGCGGCAGTCGGCGCCGCAGAGTGCCTCCAGCAGTGGTGGCAGGCATTCGAAGTCACGGCGACCCCCAGCCGAAAAGATGCGTTGGCTGCCCCAATGTCAGTCGCCGTACATCAGTTGCTCGTGACAGACATAGGGTTGGGCGCAGGTCTGGAAGGATGGGCGGTGGCGGCCCGGGCGCGCGAGCTACATCCGGAAATACAGGTCATCTATGTCACCGGGGATAGCATGGACGACTGGCGCGCCGACGGGGTTCCCGGAAGCGTTTTTTGCTCGCTGAACCCTTCCTCCCGGCACAGATCGTCGCTGCTGCCCTCAGCCTGCCAAATCGGCCAGAAGCCCAGACGAGTTCGACCCAGGAGGGGAGGTCCGCTTTCCACCCATAGCGGGCATTGCCGAATCTACATTCGACAAAGCTCTGGACGCCTTGTCATCTCCCGAGCCTCTTAACACCTGCCGCGCCCCCATCGCGTAGACTGGCGGCGTCATGACAACGCCCGATGTCTCCCTTGCCGACGCCCGCCGACGACCGCGGCCCCGCGTGGCCATGAGCGGCCAGATACTGCACGGCATTCACCGGGAGTGCGCCGAAGTCGTGATCCGCAACCTCACCGACGGCGGCGCCAAGGTCCGGCTGACCTCAACCACCGGGGTTCAGATCAGGGGCCCGCTGGTCCTGCGGGTCGCCTCGGTCGATCGGGCATGCGTCGTGGCCTGGCAGTCCGGGGACGAAGTCGGCCTCAAGTTCGAGTGAGCCGCGCCTACCAGCGACGTCCGCCGTCCTGCCAGTAGACCCGCTCGCGGCCATAGCGGTAGTCGCGGTTATACCCGCCGAAGCCATAGCCGCAGGGATCGTCCTCCTCGGACAGCTCGCGGCCTATCAGGGCGCCGGCCAAGGCGCCGATGGCGGCTCCCTCTTCGCGGTTGTCGCGGCCGGCCACAGCCGCGCCGACCGCCGCGCCCAGCGCCGCTCCAGCGCCCGTCGAGAACTCCCGGTTCCGGGCGTAGTCGCGCTCGCAGGCCGAGGCGTAGTCGTCGCGCATCGTGGCGCACCCCGTCAGCACCAGCCCGCAGGCTGCGACGGTCGTCATCGTCAGAATGGAACGCATCCCGTCTCTCCCTCTGGCCCCGGAGATCGAACGCGGGGGGGAAGCGGGCGTTCCGGCGAGGGCGGCCCTCTCCCGGCGGGACAGGGCTGGAGCACACGCGCGCGTAGCGGTCGTTCCTGCGCGACCCGAAGGGCGGTGCGAAGCGTCAAAGGGCGAAGGCTCAGAATGCTCTCAATCCGCCGATTGTCAGCATATCCCGCTGCGCCAACCTGCTGACTCCACTCGCCTTTCAAAAAATACAGCGTCACCAGCCCGCCATAGCTGGGGCCTCGCCCACAATGCGCCCCATCCCGTCGGTGGGGAGGGCGTCGGATCCAGCGTCCCGATGTCGGCGGGCTGTGGTCGAGCGATGAAGCCCGGGTGAAGGAGAGTCCGGGGGTCCTTGCGAACGTCGATGGATGACGTCCGCCTGCTCGCCGCGCGCCTCTGTGCGGATCGCTGGCGCAGGCCGCCATGTCCGCCGCGCGTCGTCGCCCGCAAGGGCGGCGGCGGTGATCCGGCTAGGCCCGAAAAGGGCAGCCAACCGGATGGCGCGTGGAAAACGGCTACGCGGGGCGGTCTGCTTCGTCGAAACGGTAAAACTATCAAAGCACCGGGCGAGGCCCGGCCGCCCCGCGCCCTCCCCGACCTTTCCGGCAGCGATGCTGGAGAGCGATCATTCATGGGTGGTTGGTGATTGGTGACTGCCGCGTCTCTGTCAGCGGAAGGGCGGCGCGGCCAGCGCCAGCACACAACCGCCGGCCAACCACCAATCACCAATCACCTCTCCACATGATCGTTGTTAACCCGCCCCGCCTTCGCTAACCCGAAACGGATCACAACCCGGAACCGCCATGCCCCGCTCGACCGATCGCTTCGAAGGCACGTCTGACTATATCGCGACCGACGATCTCAGGATCGCGGTCAACGCCGCGGTCGCCCTGGAACGTCCCCTGCTGATCAAGGGCGAACCCGGCACGGGCAAGACCGTCCTGGCCTATGAGATCGCCAAGGCCATGAACGCCCCGCTGATCACATGGCACATCAAGTCGACGACCAAGGCCCATAA
>JALYPS010000014.1 GCA_030856285.1 Pseudomonadota bacterium | reverse complement strand
GACCTTGTCCGCCGTCAAAGGGAGGGGCGGATTCGGCGCTTTCTAGCCTTGGAACCGCGCCCGTTCAAACCCATGTGACGAAAGGTTTTTATTGCGAACGGTTCGCAGCTTTTCAGACTCGATGCTGCAGACTTTTCACCTTGCTTCACCCGGCGGCGTCACGCCCTATGGTCCACTGACTTCAGGACCGTCCGGGAGGGACGAATGACCATTGGAAGCCGGGTGCTGAACGGCATCGAGCGCATTGGCAACAAGCTGCCCGATCCCGTCTTCCTGTTCCTTTGGCTGATCGGCGGCCTGATCGTCCTGAGCCTGATCGGGGCCGGCCTTGGCTGGTCGGCGGTCAATCCCGTCACCGGCGACACACTGGCGGCAAAGAGCCTGTTGGCGCCCGAAAACCTCGAGCGGCTGATCATCGGCATGCCCTCGACCCTGACGGACTTTCCGCCGCTGGGGATCGTGGTCACCATCATCTACGGCGCCTCGGTGGCCGAGCGCAGCGGCCTGTTCACCACCGCCATCCGCGCCGCCCTGCTGAACGCGCCCAAAATGATCCTGACTCCGGTCATCGTCATCACGGGCATGGTCTCGCACCACGCCTCCGACGCGGCCTATGTCGTGGTCATTCCGCTGGCCGCCGTCATGTTCGCCGCCGTTGGGCGACATCCGCTGGCCGGTCTCGCGGCGGGGTTCGCCGCCGTTTCAGGCGGCTATGCCGGCAATCTGTTCCCCGGCGCCCAGGACGCCCTGCTGCTGGGCATCACCGAGCCGGCGGCGCATCTCATCGACCCCTCCTACTCTGTGAACATCGCCGGCAACTGGTTCTTCATCGTCGGCGTCGTGCTGGTCTTCACCCCCATCGTCTGGTTCATCACCGACCGGATCATCGAGCCTCGCCTGGGTCCCTGGAAGCCGGTCGACGGCGCCGTGGCGACCGCCGAGGAAAGGAAGGTCATCACGGTCGATGAGAAACGCGGCCTCGCCTTCGCCGGCCTGACCATCATCGCCATGATCGCCGTCTGGGCCCTTATCGTCGCCCTGCCCGGCTCGCCCTTCATCGACCCCGAGGCTGAGCCGGCGCAGCGGTTCAACCCGCTCTACAAGTCCCTCGCCGCCTTCTTCGCGCTGACCTTCTTCATGTCCGGCGCGGCCTTCGGCATCGGCTCACGCAGCGTGACCAGTCACCGCGACCTGGTGCGCATGATGCGCGAAGGGATCGTCCAGCTGGCGCCCTATCTCGTGCTCGTCTTCTTCGCCGCCCATTTCGTGGCCATGTTCAACTGGTCAGGGCTGGGTCCGATCCTGGCCATCAACGCCGCCGAGCAGCTGCGCCAGATCAACATGCCGGCCCCCCTGCTGTTGATCAGCGTCGTCCTGGTGTCGTGCTTCTTCGACCTGTTCGTCGGCTCGGCCTCGGCCAAATGGTCGGCCCTCGCCCCCATCGTGGTGCCCATGTTCATGCTGCTGGCAATCAGCCCGGAGATGACCACGGCCGCCTATCGGATGGGCGATTCGGTCACGAACATCGCCACCCCCCTGATGAGCTACTTCCCGCTGATCCTGACCTTCGCCCAGCGCTGGGATCCGAGGTTCGGGCTAGGCTCGCTAATGTCCACCATGCTGCCCTACGCCGGCTCCTTCCTGATCGCGGGCCTGACCATGGTGGCGTTGTGGGTCGCGCTGGATTTGCCCCTCGGACCGGGCGTCGGCGTCCACTACACGCCGCCGCCGCCCGCGGTCGCCGCCCAACTGCCTGTCGACGGCGGCATCACGGGGCCGGTCGCGCCACCGGAGGCCGCCGCCGTGGCGGGTCAAGGAGCCGCGGCGCGCTGATCGCCGATTTCATTCCCGGACGCGCTTGACAGTGCGAGCCCCCCCCGCCTAAACGACGCCCCTCGCCGCGGAGCACTGCTTCGCGTCGGGAATACGCGGGTGTAGCTCAGTTGGTTAGAGTGCCGGCCTGTCACGCCGGAGGTCGCGGGTTCGAGTCCCGTCACTCGCGCCATTCCCTTTGAAATCAAAATCAGGGAATGGCGCGGCCCCGCCGGTCTGAACCGGCTCTCCGTCACCGCAACGTCAGCACCGCATCCCCGGCCGCCAGCGCCTGTTCGCGCCCTTCCGGCCCGGCCGTGATCTGAACGAAGGTGAAGCCGCGCGCGGTCAGTTCGTCCAGCAGGCCAGGCAACGCCTGGATCATCTGCGGCCGGGTCTCGTGCAGGATCAGCACCCCGCCACGGTTGCTCTCCATCGCGTTCAGGGTGATCCGGGTGATCGACTCGGCGGAATAACCGCGCCAGTCGTCGGTGCCGGCCTCGGCCGAGACGACGATGATCCCCCGCTGGTTCAGCCAGTCCGCCATTAACGCCCCCTCGCCCAGCCCCGGAAAGCGGAACATCGGCTCGATCCGGGCGCGTTGGTCGGCCGGGCTGTCGGCCAGGGCGGCCTCGAGGGCGGCGTAGCTTCTGCGCACCTCGGTTACCTGGGCCTCGCGGGCCCAGTAGCGGAGATAGGTCGGATGCGACCAGCTGTGGCTGGCGACGTTGTGGCCCCGGCGCACGACCTCGCGCACCTGTTCGGGATGCGCCCGCACATACTGGCCGACGAAGAAGAAGGTCGCCTTGATCCCCCGCTCATCGAGGATGTCCAGCACCCGGCTGTTGTAGACCGGGCTGGGGCCGTCGTCGAAGGTCAGGGCGATCGCCTTGGGCGGCAGCGGCGTCCGGACATGCTGGATCGAACCGTAGCGCCCCGGCGGCAGGGTCAGGATCGCCTGACCCGCCTGCATGGTCGCTGTCGGAAGATAGGGAGCCTCGCTGCCCACGGCCGGCGCGCGGGGCAGCCACACGGCGAAGGCGGCCGTCAGGGCAATCAGGAACAGACGCACACACCCTCCCCCGAGGCTTCAGCTTTTCACGCTACCCCTGCAACGCCGTCCAGCGAGCGCGCGCAACCCGTAGGGGAGATTGGGTGCTACGGATTCCGGCCCGCGACCAAGATGTTCTGGACCCGGCGGCCCAGCGGGTCGCGGGACTGCCAGGTCTGGCCGACCTCGGCGTCGACCATCTGGGTGCAGAAGCGGGGGATCAGCATATTGGGCCGCATATTGGTCAGGCAGACCTGTTCGCCGGCGACCGACCAGCGCGCCGCCAGACGACGGCCATCGGAAAATTGGGCGGCATAGGTGCCGTCGGGATTGAACCAGTGCTTGACCCAGCCCCCGTCCGGGTAGCGCGAAACGACCGTATTGCCGAAAACGGAATTCATCTCGGCCCGCCCCGGGCCCGCAGCCAGACATGCGACTACCAGTGTCGCGACGGCAAGCGTTCGCAGCATTCCAGCACCCCTACTCAGCCCTTCCCGACTCCGACTATTAACAATCGGTTAGGGAAAGCCAAGCCCCGACTCCCGACACACGAATAGTTGACTCTGGCGTGGGGGCTTCTATATGCGGCGCACGTTCGGGACAGGACTGGCGAATCCGCGCCGCCCGCTCGCCCATAGCAGGGCGGTTCCGCGACATCGCACGACGGCCCGATGCGCGGGGCGTCCCTTACAGTCCCAAGGACCCATGACCGAATTCTCCCAGCTGGGCCTCTCGGCCACGACTCTCAAGGCCGTCGCCGACACGGGTTATACGACCGCCACCCCGATTCAGGCCTCGGCCATCCCGGTCGCCCTCGCCGGCCGCGACGTGCTCGGCATCGCCCAAACCGGCACAGGCAAGACGGCCGCCTTCACCCTGCCAATGATCGACCGGCTGTCGTCGGGCCGCGCCAAGGCCCGCATGCCGCGCGCCCTTGTGCTGGCCCCGACCCGCGAACTGGCCGACCAGGTCGCCTCGTCGTTCGAGAAATACGCCAAGGGCACCAAGCTGAGCTGGGCCCTGCTGATTGGCGGCGTCTCCATGGGCGACCAGGTGACGCTGCTGAACAAGGGCGTCGATGTCCTGATCGCCACCCCCGGCCGCCTGCTGGACCTGTTCGAGCGCGGCAAGGTCATGCTCAACGGCGTCGAGATCATGGTCGTCGATGAAGCCGACCGCATGCTCGACATGGGCTTCATCCCCGACATCGAGCGCATCTTCAAACTGACGCCGCCGCGCCGCCAGACGCTGTTCTTCTCGGCCACCATGCCGCCCGAGATCACCCGGCTGACAACCCAGTTCCTGAAGGACCCGACCCGGCTGGAGGCCTCGCGCCCGGCCATGACGGCGGAGACCATCACCCAGTATCTCGTCCGCATCCCTTCCAGCGATCCCAAGGCCAAGCGCGCCGCCCTGCGCGCCCTAATCGGACGCGCCGACGTCAGGAACGGCATCGTCTTCTGCAACCGAAAATCTGAAGTCGACGTGGTCGCCAAGTCGCTGAAACAGCACGGCTTTGACGCTGCGCCGATCCACGGCGACCTGGATCAGTCACTGCGGATGAAGACCCTCGCCGCGTTCCGCTCGGGCGAACTGAAGCTGCTGGTCGCGTCCGATGTCGCCGCGCGTGGCCTCGACATTCCCGACGTCAGCCACGTCTTCAACTACGACGTCTCGCACCACGCCGACGACTATGTGCACCGCATCGGCCGCACCGGCCGCGCCGGCAAGACCGGCCAGACCTTCATGATCGTGACTCCGGCGGATGACCGGTCGCTCGACAAGGTTCTGAAGCTGATCAAGATGGATCCCATTGAGCTGACCCTCGACGGCGTCGACTTTTCACCCGGCAAGGCCCAGCCGCGTCGCGATTCGGACCGTCCTGAACGCGCCCCCGCCCGCGGCCGTGGCC
>JALYPS010000491.1 GCA_030856285.1 Pseudomonadota bacterium | reverse complement strand
AACGGCCTGAACATCAACGCCGACTGCGGTTCGACCCATCCCGAGACCCTGGCCGAGGCGGTCAAACGCTACCGCGCCGACATCGGCATCGCCCTCGATGGCGACGCCGACCGGGTCATCATCTGCGACGAGAAGGGCCAGGTCGTCGACGGCGACCAGATCATGGCCCTGGTCGCCCTGGACTGGGCGCGCCGCGGCCTGCTGGTCGGCGGCGGCGTGGTCGCGACCGTCATGTCCAATCTGGGTCTGGAGCGTGCTCTGAACGCCGCCGGTCTGACGCTGGAGCGGACGAAGGTCGGCGACCGCTATGTCATGGAGCGGATGCGCGAGGGCGGCTTCAACCTCGGCGGTGAACAGTCGGGGCACATCATCCTGCACGACCACGCCACCACCGGCGACGGCCTGATGTCGGCGCTTCAGGTGCTGGCGGTTCTGGTCGAGAGCGGCCGCCCGATGAGCGAACTGGCCAAACAGTTCGAAACCGTGCCGCAAAAGCTCGAGAACGTCCGCTACGCCTCGGGCAAGCCGCTGGAGAACGCGGAGGTCAAGGCCGCCATCGCCGACGCCGAGGCCCGGCTCGCGGGTGTCGGAAGGCTGCTGGTGCGGCCCTCGGGCACCGAGAAGCTGATCCGGGTGATGGCCGAGAGCGACGACGCAAAGCTGGTGAAATCGGTGGTCGCGGACGTGGCCGCGGCGGTGAAGGCGGCGGGTTAGGGGTCTATAAAGTGGCTGGCCATCTCGCCCCGGACCGCTAGCTTGACCCAATGGGACAGCTGCAGAGTGTACTCCACGCCCAAATCCGGAAAACGCCTCAGCTCGCTTTGGAGCAAATTCTAGAAAGGAAGCTGGAGGAGGACGGCATCAAGCTTTCCAAGGCCGGTCGCAAGGCGTTTGCTGAGCACATTCTGACACATGGGGAGAGCAAGGAATTCACCTGGCGTGGCGGCAACGGCACGGACAACAAGACGATCAAATTTGACGAGACTGATGCTGAAGAACTGTCTCGCATGACCAGGCGACTTGCCGAGAGCATGCCGGAGATTGTGGACAAACTCAGCAAGTCAGCCGCGAAGGACTACCTGAAGAACCTTCTCGCTGCCTGGCCCGAGCGTGATGATTGGGAATTGCTCGTCAATGCGGGGTTCCGCGAGCGGCTTCAGGAGCGTTGGGGTGAGGGACTGGGTCTCCTTCGCATGCTGCTTACAGTATGCCGCGAAGTCGGCGGCGAGCAGCAGACGCTTCTCAACCGGTCCAAGGCGAAAAAGGCACTGCCGTACGCACGCAGCGCTCTGGTTCGCCTGCATATCCGCGCCTGCCAAGTCTCCTCCGAAACCATTACGCTGATGGAAGGAGGGTTTGCTGATGGCGCTATGGCGCGATGGAGAACGCTCTATGAGATCGCTGTTGTCTCCGACCTTATTGCCGTCGCTGGGGATGACTTGGGCCATCGATACCTCGCTCACGATGTGATCGACGAGAAGGAAGCGATCGAAGCCTATGTCCGGACTCAAGTGCCGCTGGGCTACAAGCCGCCATCAGCAGCAGTACTCAAATCCCTTGAGCGAAGAGTTGCCGCGGCAGTCACCCGGTTCGGGCCTGAATTCAAAAGGCCGAATGGGTGGGCAGCGAAACACCTCGGTATCACCGGCAAGCAAAAAGTTAGATTTTGCGACCTTGAGAACGCGGCCGGCCGGACCGGTATGAAATCGATCTATAAAGCGGCGAGCTACCCCGTTCATGCGGGCGCGCGCAGCCTCTACTACTCGCATGCGCAGCTGGACCCTTTCGACGGTCCGACTGCAGGCGCAACGAATGCTGGGCTCTTGGTCCCCGGCCAAAACCTTGCCTACACGCTCGTCCAAATAACCGGGAATCTCCTGTCCAAGCGACGCAACACGCTGGACCACATCGTCGATCTTCGCGTCCTTGTAAGCCTTCGAGACCTAGTGCCGCCGGCGCTCCAACGCGCCGAACGGCAGCTCCGCAAAGACGAAGCTGGAATGCACTAAGCCGTAGGGATGGAACCCGCCGCCCGACCGGCGCAGTCTCCCCCCATGATTCCCGTCCGCCCGTCCGGCGTCCTCGCCCTGATCCCCGGCCTGATCGCCTGTGTGGCGGTCGCCCTGGCGGCGGTCGCCGTCCAGGCGCTGGAGTTGCGGCTTTTCGGGCGGAGCTGGATCGACGCCATCGTGCTGGCCATCCTGATCGGCGCGGCGATCCGCAGCGTCTGGACGCCGCCGGCGGCCCTCCGCACCGGCATCGAGTTCAGCGCCCGCACCCTGCTCGAGATCGCCGTGGTGCTGCTGGGCGCCTCGGTCAGCGCCGCGACGGTGATCGCCATCGGACCCGGCCTGCTGGCGGGTACGGCGGTGGTCGTCGTTCTGGCCCTGGCCGTAAGCTACGGGATAGGGCGGCTGCTGCGACTGCCGCACCGGATGGCGGTGCTGATCGCCTGCGGCAACGCCATTTGCGGCAACTCCGCCATCGCCGCGGTCGCCCCGGTGATCGACGCCGACGCCGAGGAGGTCTCCGCCGCCATCGCTTTCACCGCCGTGCTGGGCGTTGCGGTGGTCCTGTTGCTGCCGCTTATGGGGGCGGCGCTGCAGATGACCGGCGTCCGCTACGGCGTGCTGGCGGGTCTGACCGTCTATGCCGTGCCCCAGGTGCTGGCGGCGACCATGCCGGTCGGTGCGGTGGCGACCCAGTCCGGGACGTTGATCAAACTGGTCCGCGTGCTGATGCTGGGCCCTGTTTGCCTCGGTCTGGCGATCCTGACGGCCTTTCGCCGCCGCGAGGGCGGGGCGGTCACGACATCTCCGAAGCGCGGCGTCGCCGTGCACCAACTGGTTCCGTGGTTCATCATCGGCTTCCTGCTGCTGATGGTCGCCCGCTCCATGGACCTGATTCCGGCCGTCGCCCTGCCGGTCATGGCCGACGCCGCCAAGGTCCTGACCGTCCTGTCGATGGCCGCCCTGGGCCTCAGCACCGACGCGCGGGTCGTGGCCCGGTCGGGCGTCCGCATCGCCTCGGTGGTGATCCTGTCTCTGCTGGTTCTGCTCGGGCTGGCTCTGGCCCTGATCTATTTGCTGGCGCTGGCCTGAGAGCGATCAGAGCTCCTGATTATAGGCCCCGATCTGGGGGTATTTGGCCAGACGCGGCTTCACCTCTTCGCGGAACAGGGCGCGCATGTCGGCGTCGGAGCGCATGCTCTCGACCACCACCACCAGTTCCGGCTTGTTCGACGAGGCGCGGACCAGCACCCACGAACCGTCCTCAAGGTGCACCCGCACCCCGTTGACGGTGATCGCTTCGACGATCTTGCGGCCCAGGATCGAGCCGCCGGCGTCCGCCAGGGCCTGATACTCGGCCACGATCCGTTCCAGCACGCCGTATTTCAGCTCGTCGTCGCAGTGCGGCGACATGGTCATGGACGTCCAGGCGTCGGCCAGGGCGGCCTTCAGCTGCGACAGGCTCTTGCCGGGATTGCGGTCCAGCATGGCCAGCACGGCCCCCGCGGCGACGATGCCGTCGTCATAGCCCCCGCCCAGCGGCGCATTGAAGAAGAAATGCCCCGACTTCTCGAACCCGGCCAAGGCCCCCAGTTCGGCGGTCTTGCGCTTGATATAGCTGTGGCCGGTCTTCCAGTAGACCACGTCCGCGCCGTTCGATTTCAGCACTTCGTCGGTCTTGTACAGGCCGGTCGATTTCACATCGACGACGAAGGTGGCGTTGGGGTGCAGGGCCGACAGATCGCGGCCCAGCATCAGGCCGATCTTGTCGGCATAGATTTCCTCGCCGGTGTCATCCACCACGCCGCAGCGGTCGCCGTCGCCGTCGAAGCCGAGGGCCAGCTCGGCTCCGGTCTCACGCACCCGGGCCGCCATCTGCATCAGCATGGCGTGATCTTCCGGGTTCGGATTGTATTTGGGGAAGGTCCAGTCGAGGTCCGTATCCATCTCAATGACCTCCGCCCCCATCCGGCGCAGGGCCTCGGGGGCGAAGGCGCTGGCGGTGCCGTTGCCGCAGGCCGCCACGACCTTGATCGGCCGGCTCAGCTTCACCTTCGCCGTGATCTCTTCCAGATAGCGTTCGCGGAAGCCCTCGACCCGCGTCAGGGAGCCGCCCGGGCGGTTGACGCCCTCGCCGTTCAGCACGATGTCCTTCAACCGCCCGATCTCGTCGGGGCCGAAGGTCAGCGGCGGATTGGCGCCCATCTTCACCCCCGTCCAGCCATTCTCGTTGTGGCTGGCGGTGACC
>JALYPS010000490.1 GCA_030856285.1 Pseudomonadota bacterium | reverse complement strand
CCTTCCGCTCGCGCTACATCGTGCCGCCCGAGCGTCTGGACGCCGTGATGCGTGCGGCGATCGCCGAGTGCCGCGCCCGCACGGCCCGCCACATCGACCTGCCGGCCAACGAGCGGTTCACTCTCGGCTTCGTCACCGACAAGCCCTGGTCAGGCTATAATTACTACCAAGGCGACGCCAACAGCCTGATCGAGATCAACACCGAGCTGCCGATTTATATTGAGCGGGCCGTGGATCTCGGGTGCCACGAGGGCTATCCGGGTCACCACGTCTACAACGCCCTGCTGGAGCAGACCTTCGTCAAGGAGCGCGGCTGGGTCGAGATGAGCGTCTATCCGCTCTACAGCCCCATGTCGTTCGTGGCCGAGGGGTCCGCCAACTACGGCATCGACCTTGCCTTTCCGGGGGACGAGCAGCTGGAATTCGAGCGGCGGGTTCTCTATCCGCTGGCCGGGCTCGACCCTGCTATTGCGGCCGACGGCGAACAGCTGGCCGCGCTGACGCGGCAGTTGCAGCGGGCGGAGTATACCATCGCCGACGACTATCTGGCGGGTCGCGTCGACCGCGAGGCGAGCATCGCCCGACTGCAGCGATACTCCCTGGCCACCCGTGCCCGGGCCGAGCAGCGGTTGCGGTTCATCGACACCTATCGCAGCTACATCATCAACTACGGGCTGGGGCGCGACACGGTCCAGGCCTGGGTCGAAGGGCGGGGACCGGATCGGTGGGGCAGCATGGAACGCCTCCTGTCCAGCCAGATCCTGCCGGCTGATATCGACTGATTAGAGCGGGCCGGCTCAGCTCTTCCACCGCAGGATCGCCGCCTTCACCGGGTTCACAAAGGCGCGGCCCTCGGCGCGGCTTCGGGTCCATTCGCGCTTGAGCTGCTGGTACCATTTGGCCTGTTTGTCGGCGTCGTCGATCCAGATCAGGGCCGGGTCGTAGCGCAGTCCCTCGTTCTGCAGGTTCACCATGCCGCCGTCCTGTTTCAGGAAGGCGATGACGCCCATGCGCAGGAACGGCTTGGCGATGCCGAACACCCAGTGGTCGGACCAGAAGATCTGGGTGATCGTCGTCCTCGTCTCTGTCCGGGGGGTCAGACAGGTCAGGGCCAGCACCTGCTTCTCTCCAACCTGGATATGCTCCCAGCGATAGCCGGGCAGGCGGAAGGTGATCTCGGTCTCCGGAGCGCCGCCAAGGATTCTGTAGGCCCGGCTGTTTGACGAGGGGGCGTGGCGCACCATGGCGAAGCCGTGTTCGGTCGGCTCGAAGGCCTTGGCCTTCTCGTGCATCGAATGCTCGGACCTCCACCACCATTGCTGATGCACATAGGGGCCGTGGGCGGGGTCCATCAGGCCGACGACGGCGTGGTCGACATGGGCGTCGAAATCCATCCATTCGACCATCTTCGCGTCGCCGCCGACGACGCCCGGGAACAGTGGAGGCTCGTGGTCCGGATCGGGCGCGTTGCGCGGGTCGGAGGCCATCCAGACGAATACCATCCCCTGGCTCTCGCGCACCGGATACGACCGCACGCGGATGCGGTCGGCCTCGTAGGGCTGGTCCTCGACCAGGGAGGGGATGGCGGCGCAGACGCCGTCGGGGCGGAAACGCCAGCCGTGGTAGCAGCACTCGATGGTTTCGCCCTCGCCGGGCTTCTCGACCAGCCGTCCGGCGGACAGCGGCGCGGCGCGGTGGGGGCAGATATCGCGCATGGCGTAGACCTGACCGGCGCGGGTCCGGCCGATCAGCACCGGCTCGCCGAGCAGTTCGTGGCGCTTGAGCGAGGCGGGGGCGACGTCGCGCGACAGGGCGGCGAAATACCAGGCGTCGAGCACGAATCCCTTGCCGAACGCCGTCGGCGGCGCCTTGGCCTCGGGTGATTTCGCGGAAACGGCGGCGCTGTCGGCTGGGCTCATGGCTGCAGTTTAGCGGGCTGTAGCGGTGAAGTCTTGACCGGCTGCATCCGTTCGCGCCCTGTGTGACGACTAGGGGACAGAAGCGGGCGTTTCGTCCGTCCATCGGGATCACAGACCATGAAGACCATGACCGCCCTTGCCGTCCTCGCCGGGGCCCTTTCCCTCGCCGCCGCCGCGGCGCCCGCCTTCGCCCAGGCGCACGGCGACCATGGCCAGTCCCACGGACAGGCCCCCGCTGCTGCCGCGGGTCATGGTCATGCCCATGCCGATTTCGAGTCGGGCCGGTTTCACGTCCGCGTCGACGGCCCCGAGCACCCGGTCGGCGACATCATCCTGATCCCCGGCCTGTCCTCGTCGCCCCACGTCTGGGACGGCCTGACGGAAGAGCTGAAGGGCCGCTACCGGGTCCACCGCATCCATGTGCAGGGGTTCGCCGGCGCAGCGGCCGAGGACAACGCCACGGGCAATGTTTCAGCCCCGGTGGCCGAGGACCTCGCCCGCTACATCGCCGAACAGGGGCTGAACAAGCCTGCCGTGATCGGACACTCCATGGGCGGGACCATCGGCATGATGCTGGCCGCCCGCCATCCTGACAGCGTCGGCAAGCTGATGGTCGTCGACATGGTGCCCTTCATGGGGGCCATGTTCGCCATGCCCGGCACGAACCCGACCCCGGAAAGCGTCGCCCCGATGGCGGACCAGATCTACACCGGCATGTCGACCTCGCCGCGCGAACAGTATCAGCAGCAGGCCGACGCCCAGATCGTTGCGATGATCAACACGGAGGCCCTGCGAGCCGGCCCGCTGGAGGACAGCCGGACCAGCGATCGGGCGGTATCGGCCTCGGCCTTCCGCGAGCTGATCGTCACCGACCTGCGGCCTGAGCTGGGGCGCATCACAGCGCCGACCACGGTGCTCTACGTCCGGTTTAACGACCCGCGCATGACCAACGACATGGTCGACGGCATCTATCGCGCCTCGTTCGCCAATCTGCCGGGCGCGACCCTGACCCGGATCGACGACAGCGCCCACTTCATCATGCTGGACCAGCCCGCCCGTTTCGCCGCCGAGGTGAACGCGTTTTTAGAATAGGCGTTCGAAGCGTCATGGTTTCGGCGGAAACGTCCCTCACGGTCTCGTGAAGGCGAGCGCGACCCGAAAAGTGGTTTCCGGTTTTCGGACCCAGTCGCGCTCCATCTTTGGTTTCGACGGGATTGTCGGTCGTCCGACAATCCCTCGGGGGGGCGTTTCCGTACGTTCCGTGACCGGGTAAGACCGGAATCGGCTTGGTGAGGGTTTGATGGCGGGTTCCGGCTTCAACTTCGGACGTGGCGGCGGCGCGGGCCCGAAACCCGACCGCACGCCCTTGCAGCGCGTCATGTACTGGGGCGCCGTCCTGGCCGTCTGGGGCCTGATTTTCCTGGTGGTCTTCTTCGCGGTTTTCGCGCGCGACCTGCCCGACACCTCGACCCTGTACAATGTCGATCGCCAGCCCTCGATCACCTATCTGGACCGCAACGGCGCCCTGATCGCGGTGCGCGGCACCCAGCAGGCGCCGCCGGCCGATCTGGACTCCCTGCCCGACTATGTGCCCGCGGCCTTCATCGCCATCGAGGACCGGCGCTTCTATCACCACCCCGGCTTCGACCCGATCGGCATGAGCCGGGCCATGGCGGCCAATATGCGCGCCGGCCGCGTGGTCCAGGGCGGCTCGACCCTGACCCAGCAGCTGGCCAAGAACCTGTTCCTGTCTCCGGACCAGAACATGAAGCGCAAGGTCCAGGAGCTGATGCTGGCGGTCTGGCTGGAGATGAAATTCTCCAAGGAGGAAATCCTCGCCCTGTATCTGAACCGCGTCTATTTCGGCGCCGGCGCCTATGGCATTGAGGCGGCCTCGCAACGTTATTTCGACAAGAGCGCCCGCCAGCTGACCGTCGGCGAAGCGGCCCTGCTGGCCGGGCTGCTCAAGGCGCCGTCGCGCTATTCGCCGGTGTCCGAGAGCGAACGCGCCGCCACCCGCGCGACTGTCGTGCTGAATGAGATGGTCGACGCGGGCGTCATCACGCCCGAACAGCGCGCCGCCGCCGTGACCGAGCCGGTCCGCGTCTCGCGCACCCTGGCCACTCAGCACGCCCAGTATTTCATCGACTGGCTGGACAAGCAGATCCGCGAACTGGTCGGCGAACCGACCGAGGACATGATCGTCGAGACCACGCTGGACCTGACCCTGCAGACCCAGGCCGAGCGGGCGGTGCGCCGCATCCTCGACCGCGACCGCTCGAAGGGCGTGCAGCAGGCCGCCCTGGTGGCGCTGGACGGCGAGGGCCGGGTGCGGGCCATGATCGGCGGCGCCTCATACGCCGACAGCCAGTTCAACCGGGCGACCGACGCGCGTCGTCAGGCCGGGTCCGCCTTCAAGCCGTTCGTCTATCTGGCGGCGCTGGAGAGCGGCTACACGCCCGAGACCATGGTCAACGACGCGCCGATCCGCATCGGCAACTGGTCGCCGCGCAACTATTCGGGTTCGTTCGCCGGACAGATGACCATGGCCAACGCCGTGGCCCAGTCGACCAACACCATCGCCGCCGGGATGGCCGACCAGATCGGCCGCGACAATGTCGCCCGCACCGCCCGCCGTCTCGGCATCACCAGCCGTATCGGGCTGGAGCCGGCCATGGCGCTGGGGGCCGTCGAGGTCTCGCCGCTCGAAATGGCCCAGGCCTATGACGCCTTCGCCAACGGCGGAAAGCGCGTCACCGCCTTCGGCATCAGCCGCATCCGCACGCCGCAGGGTCGGGTGATCTATCAGCGCGCCTCGCGGGCAGACGGGCCGATCCAGGCCATCTCGAACCCCTATCTCTACTACCAGAACCAGATGCTGCGCGGGGTCATGACCTCGGGGACCGGCCGTTCGGCGGCCATCGCCGGGCGGGACGTGGCGGGCAAGACCGGCACGACCTCGGACTACAAGGACGCCTGGTTCGTCGGCTACACCGGCGGCTTCGTCACCGCCGTCTGGGTCGGCAAGGACGACAACACCGCCATGCGCGGCGTCACTGGCGGTTCGTCGCCGGCGGCCATCTGGCGCGGCTTCATGGAGGCGGCCCTGCCGCGCCTGAACGCTCCGGCCATCCCCAACGGCCCGGCCATGCCCGAAGGTTGGCAGCCGGCGAACCCGGTCGAGAGCCTGATCGGCCGCATCGGCGACCTGTTCGGCGACAACCCGCCGGGCGGCAGTGAGGTCGACCCGCTGGACGAATCGTTGCTGGAGCCGCTGCCGCGCCAGCCCGCTCCGCGCCGCAACGAGCCCGGACCGGCGGTGGTGCGCCCGACCGCGCCCCAGCCGCAGCGCGACCCGCCGGACCAGCGGCCCGAACCGGCCCCGCCGCCCGAAAAGAAGACGGAGCCGCTGTTCTTCTAGCGCCCCACGGCGTGCAGCGCCGGGCCGTTTTCGCGCAGCCATTTGCGGTGCGGCCGGTGGTCGCCGACCAGTCGCTGCACCACGGCCCAATAGGCCGGGCTGTGGTCGGCGTGGACCAGATGGGCCACCTCATGGGCGGCCAGATAGTCGATCACCGCGGGCGGCGCCATGACCACGCGCCAGCTGTAGCGGATCGAGCGATTGTGCGGGCTGCACGAGCCCCAGCGTGATTTCGGATCGGCGATCGACATCTTCACCGGGCGCTGGCCCAGGGTGCGAAGATGGAAATCGGTTCGGGTCTGAAGCGTTTCTCTCGCTACTCTTTTGAACAGGTTTTCGATCCGTCTGGCATAGGCCTCGCCCTCGCCGCCCGAGGCGATCAGGGGCCCGTCCTCGTCTTCGATCAGGCGGGCCGCCCCGGCGCCGCCCGTGGCGACCAGCCGCGTCGGCCGTCCGAACAGATTGACCGCCGCCCCGGGCTCCAGCGGCGTCCCGTGCGGTCGTTCAGCCAGCCGTTCGCGTATCCATGCTGTCCTGGTGCGGGCGAAGGCGACGACGTCGGGCAGTTTGCGCTCGGACGGGGCGATCAGCACGGCCTCGCCGGCGCGGGCGTCGATACGGATCGACAGCCGGCGCGCGCGTGGATTGACCGACAGCCGGGCTGTCAGACCTTCAAGCGGCAGCCGCTGCCCGTTCCGGTACTGCACTCATGGCCTCGTTCTTCGCGATGAAGTCGCGCACCCGCGGATAGATATCGTCGCGGAAGCGTCGTCCGTTGAAGACGCCATAGTGGCCGACCTCGGGGTGAACATACAGCACCCGCCGGGTGTCCGGCAGGCCGGTGCACAGGGTGTGGGCGGCCTGGGTCTGGCCGACCCCGGAGATGTCATCGTGTCCGCCCTCGACCGTCATCAGGCCGATGTCGGCGATCTTCGTCAGATCGACCTTGCGGCCGCGATGCTCAAGCAGGCCGCGCGCCAGCAGATGCTGCTGGAAGACGATGTCGATCGTCTGGAGATAGAATTCCTCGCTGAGGTCCAGCACCGAGAGATACTCGTCGTAGAATTCCTCGTGCTTCTGGGCCCCGTCGCCGTCGCCCGAGACCAGGTGGCCGAAATACTCTCGATGGGCGTCGACGTGCTTGTCCTCGTTCATCGACATGAAGCTGTAGAGCTGGACGAAGCCCGGATAGACCCGACGTCCGAAGCCCGGATAGGGCCAGGGCACGGTGTGGATCATGTTCGACCGGAACCAGGTGAAGGGCTTGGCCTCGGCCAGCTGGTTGGTCGCCGTCGGCGACAGGCGGGCGTCGATCGGCGAGCCCATGAAGGTCATGGAGGCGGGCCGGTTGGGGTCATTGTCCGCGGCCATCAGGGCGCAGGCGGCCAGCACCGGCGGTCCCGGCTGGCAGACGCCAACGACGTGGGCCCGCGGGCCGATCTGGCCCAGCATGGTGCGGACGTGGTCGATGTAGTCGAAGAAGTCGAACCGGCCCTCGAGCATCGGCACCTGACGGGCGTTGACCCAGTCGGTGACATAGACGTCGTGGTCCTGCAGGAAGCCTTCGACCGTGCCGCGCAGCAGGGTGGCGTAGTGGCCCGACAGGGGGGCGACGATCAGCACCGCCGGCGCCGAACTCGGCTTCTTGGCCCGCTTCAGGTCGCCGACATGACGCGCGAACCGCACCAGTCGGCACCAGGGCGAGGACCAGATCACCTGTTCGGTGGTCCGCACCGGCTTGTCGCCGATGGTGATGGTCTCAAGACCCCAGGCGGGCTTGCCGTAGCGGCGGGTCACGCTCTCGAACAGTTCGGCCGACGCAAAGGCCGTGCGGCCGATCGCGGTGTGCGAAGCCGGATTGAAGGGAGAGCTCCAGAACTGGCGGGCCATCCGGGCCCCGAACCGGAACGGCGTCGCCGAGTGATAGGCGAGCTCGTGAAGCGAATAGAGCATGGAATCCTTGATACGGCCCGGCCGTTACGCGGCAGAGCAGCATAGAATGCATCGCACTGCAAAAAGATTATCCAACGAGGGAATTCGACCGATTCGGGCTGACCCGCACGATTTCCTTGAACCGCCTGACGACTTGTCCGCACCTCTCATATGAAACGGGGCTAGCCGACGATGGACAGGACCAGGGAGCAGCTTCTTGACGAGTATCTGGTCGCGTCCGCGCGGCTCGGGGATCGCAAGGCGTTTGACCTGCTGGCCCGGCGTTGGGGCAGGAAGCTGCTGGCCCACGCCTGGCGTCTGACCGGCGACGTCGATCTGGCGCGGGACGCCGCACAGGACGGCTGGATCGAGATCGTGCGCGGCGTGGGCCAGCTACGCGATGAGCGCGCTTTTCCCGCCTGGGCCTATCAGATCGTGACGCGCCGCTGCGCACGGCAGATCGGTCTGGTGCGCCGCGAGCGGACCCTGGCGGCCGCGGCGGCGGCGGAGCCGGTGTTTGAGACCGAGCCGCCCGAAACGGCCGATCCCGGCGGACAAGCCCGGTTGAGGACGGCGCTCGCCGCCCTGCCGGAGGCGCAACGGGCCGCGATCGGCCTGTTCTATCTCGAGGATATGAGCGTCGCCGAGGTGGCGATCGCCCTGAACGTGCCGGCGGGCACGGTGAAAACCCGCCTGATGCATGCCCGCCGCACCTTGCGAGCGGTTCTGGAAGGAGACCTGTGATGCAGGATATCGACCGTATGATCGAAGAGGCCCTCGACGGCGAGGAACAGGCCCTGTTCCGCGAGACGGCCCGGGAGCCGGATTTTTTCCGCCAGACTTTCGGCCTGTTTGGCGGCCGCGCCGGCTGGGTCAACGGCGTGCTGATGGCGGCCCAAACAGTGGCCTTCTTCGCCGGGGCGTGGGCGGCCTGGCGCTTCTTTCAGGCCGACACCGCTCTGTCGGCGCTGCACTGGGGACTGCCGGCCGCAGTGCTGGTGCTGGGCTCACTGGTGATGAAGATGGCCCTCGTTCCGGTCATGCACGCGAACCGGGTCCTGCGGGAACTGAAGCGGTTCGAACTTCAGCTCGCGGTCAGCCGCAAGGTCTGACGCCCCGGGAGAAGGCCATGGCGCGATCAACCGCGCGCCATGGCCTGTTCGATGATCCGGGCGGCGTTCGCGGGTCCCAGATCGTGGCCCAGCGCGCTGCGGAACCTGCCGTCCGGGCCCATCAGATAGATCGTCAGGGAGTGGTTCATCGTATAGGCCTCTCCCTCGCCGACCTTCTCGTAGACGGCGCGATACGCGTCGGCGGCGGCCCGGACCTGGGCCGGTGAACCGGTCAGGCCGATGACGCCCTCGGGGAATCCGTCCGAGGACAGATAGTCCTTCAGCGCCCGGGGCGTGTCGCGTTCCGGATCGACGGAGACAAAGATGATCTGGACGTCGTCCGCCCGGTCGCCCAGCGCCCGCTTTGTCGCCTCGAGCATCCCGAGGGTGGTCGGGCAATAGTCCGGGCAATATGTGAAGCCGAAGAAGACCAGCGACCATTTTCCGTCCAGCAGGGTCTGGTCGACGGTCTGTCCGTCCTGGTCGACCAGCTGGAACGGACCGCCGACGCTCGGCTGACCCGTCGAGCCGATCTGGCGCGACGCCGGGGCGGAATCACCCCGGCCGTTGACGACCACGATGGTGGTGACCGCCAGAACGGCCGCGAGGGCGATACAGGCGCCGGCGAACAACAGGATGGATCGGCGCGGCATCTTGGCCCCCTCGAAAACGCGCACGCCCGCGCGCGTCCGGTCTATAGAAGAGCCGTGAGCCTGTCCCAAGAGCCCCAAAAGCCGCAGCTGACGCCGCAGTTCGCGCCGGACGATCCGGGACGCTTCCCGGCCTGGCGGAACCTGCCGCGCCGCAGCCGGGGCCTGTCCCTGCGCACCCTCGTCATCCTGCGCTGGATGGCGATCGCCGGGCAGAGCGCCACAATCGGAATTGCGAGCCTCTACTTCCATTTTGACCTGCCGCTGTGGGGTTGTCTGGCCGCCATCGCCGCCAGCGTGGCGATGAACCTGAACGCTACCGCCCGGCTGAAGCGCAGCGACGGCTCCCTGCCCGACGGGCGGATGACGGCGGCGCACCTGGGTTTCGACATTCTGCAGCTGTCGCTCCTGCTCGGGCTGACGGGCGGATTGCAGAACCCTTTCTGCCTGCTGCTGGTGGCGCCAGTGACGGTGGCGGCGGCCTCGCTGCCGGGGCGGCAGGCGGCGCTGATGGGGCTGCTGGTGCTGGCCGCGACGGTCAGTCTGTTCTTCGTCTCCCTGCCGCTGCCATGGCAGGCGGGGACGGAGTTGAACCTGCCGCCGCTCTACAAGTTCGGCATCGGGCTGGCGCTTGTGACCGGCGTAATCTTCACCGCAGCCTACGCCTGGCGGGTGGCAGCGGACGCCGAGAAGCTGGAACTGGCCCTGGCCACGACCCAGGACGTGTTGCAGCGCGAGCAGCGGCTGGCGGCCCTGGGCGGGCTGGCGGCGGCGGCGGCGCATGAGCTGGGCACGCCGCTGGCGACCATTCAGGTGGTGGCGCGCGAACTGCTGCGCGCCTCCCCCAAGGACGGTCCGGCCGCCGAGGACGCGGCCCTGATCCTGCAGCAGGCCGAACGCTGCCGCGACATCCTCAAACGCCTGTCGCAACAGCCGGAAGAGGGCGAGGCGGCCTTCGCCGAGGTGGGCCTGAAGGCATTGCTGGAAGAGGTGGTGGAGCCGCATCGCGGCTTCGACCTCGAGTTCGAAGTCTCGGTGCGCACGGCCTCAGGCGAGTCCGCGCCCCGCGTCCGCCGCCTGCCCGAGGTGGTGCACGGCCTGTCGACCCTGGTCGAGAACGCCGCGGATTTCGCCGCCGCCAGGGTGCGGGTGCGGGCCATCGTCGACGCCGGCTTCATCGAGATCGAGGTCGTGGACGACGGTCCCGGCTTTCCCGCCGACATCCTGCCGCGTCTGGGCGAGCCCTATG
>JALYPS010000485.1 GCA_030856285.1 Pseudomonadota bacterium | reverse complement strand
GCCCAGTCCTCGGCCGTCACGCCCAGCGCCGGGGGAGCCCAGACCTGGGAGCGGAAGCCGTACTTCGCATGGTCCGGCGCGGCGACGACGCCCGAGCGGGCCTCGCGCAACGAGGTCGAGACCTCATCCTGGCCGGTGCCGATGGAGGAGACGATGCCCAGACCGGTGACGACGACACGCCGCATGGCGGATTCCTTCTTCAAAACGCGGGCCCGCGCGGCCCACGGTTTTCAACAGACGCAGATCAGCCGCCGACGGGTTCGGTGGAGCCGCCGAACAGGCCGACGCGCATGTCCTGACAGGTGTAGATGACCTGGCCGTCGGCCTCGAGCACGCCGTCGGCGATACCCATGACCAGCCGACGATTGATGACCCGCTTCAGGTCAATCTTGTAGACCACCTTCTTGACATCGGGCTGCACCTGGCCGGTGAATTTGACTTCGCCGACGCCAAGCGCGCGGCCTTTGCCTCCCCCGCCGATCCACGCGAGGTAGAAGCCGACCAGCTGCCACATGGCGTCGAGGCCGAGGCAGCCCGGCATGACCGGATCGCCGATGAAATGGCACTGGAAGAACCAGAGGTCGGGATGGATATCGAGCTCAGCCTCGATATACCCCTTGCCGTGCGCGCCGCCGTCCGCGTTGATCGTCACGATCCGGTCCAGCATCAACATCGGCGGGGCGGGCAGCTGGGCGTTCGCCTTCCCGAACAGCTCGCCCCGGCTCGAGGCCAGCAGGGCCTCATAATCGAATGACGAAGGTTGTTGGGGCTGGCTCAAGGCGGCTCTCGCTCTGCAGGGCCCGGCACGCGTCGCGTGGCCTGAAGCCGGTATCGCCTTCGGGTACACGACGCGAACCGGGGGCTCAACATCTTAGCGGCCGCAACCTGCGCGGCCCGACGGGAAATTAGCGGCCCCGCCCCGCCGGTCGGGCGGCGCTGCACAGGGCCCGGTCCTGACCGCCGAAGACATCGCGCTGGCGCACGAAGCCGCGCATCCGGCGGACCCTAACCTCACACCAGCCGTCCTCGCAGTCTTCCATGGCCACGACCGAGCGCGGCGTCAGCCGGGCCCGCAGGGCGGCCGTCTCGGATGGGCCGGAGCGGATCGGGATCTCGGCGGCCGAGGCGTTGAAGGCGCTGCGGCGGCTGGAGACCACGCTGCGATGAACCCAGGCGACGCCGCCCTCGGGATCGCAGATCTTGCGCCATTCGGTGGTCTCGGCGACTACCTGCACAGGCAGGCCGGAGACTTGGTATTCCCACAGAATCCGGTAGTCGAGCCCGGGACCGAACCGCGCCCGGACCTCGTCGGATTTCAGCGACAGCCAGCGCGGCACGGGCTGGCCGCTGGGCGTCGGCCTGCCGTCGGGCATGACGTCTCCGGCCCCGGCCAGGACGGCGCAGGTCAGGACGGCGCCGAGGACGGCCAGTCGTTGGAAGCGGGAGCGAGCCTTGCCAGACACCGGATGCGCCAATAAGCCGAAGCGATTGAAACCGAAGGCCGCCAATGTCCGCGCCCAGACTTAAGGTCGTGTTAACCAGACGGCTGCCGGACGCGGTCGAGACGCGCATGCGCGAACTGTTCGACGCCGAGCTGAATCTGACCGACCGACCGATGGATCGCGCCGCGCTGGAGGCGGCGGTGCGTTATGCCGACGTGCTGGTCCCGACCATCACCGATACGATCGACGCCGCCCTGATCGCCGCGGCGGGCGAACAGCTGAGGATGATCGCCAATTTCGGCGCGGGCGTGGATCACATCGACATCGACGCGGCCGTGGGGCGCGGCCTGATCGTCACCAATACGCCGGGGGTCCTGACCGAGGACACGGCGGATCTGGCCATGGCGCTGATTCTGGCGGTCAGCCGCCGCATCGTCGAAGGCGCCCAGGTCGTGGCCGAGGGCCGGTTCGAGGGCTGGACCCCGACCTGGATGACCGGACGCAAACTGTGGGGCAAGCGGCTGGGCATCGTCGGCATGGGCCGCATCGGACAGGCCCTGGCCCGGCGCGCGAAGGCGTTCGGAATGCAGGTCCACTATCACAACCGCAAACCCGTCCCGGCCATGATCGCCGAGGAGCTGGGGGCCACCTACTGGGACGATCTGGACCAGATGCTGGCGCGGATGGACCTGATCTCGCTGAACTGTCCGGCGACGAAGGAGACCCATCACCTGCTGTCGGCGGAACGGCTGGCCCGGCTGCAGCCGCACGCCATCCTGATCAACACCGCCCGCGGCGAACTGATCGACGAGGCGGCCCTGTCCGACGCCGTGGCGCGCCGGGCGATCGCAGGGGTTGGGCTGGACGTCTATGAGCATGAGCCGGCGATCCATCCGGGCCTGCTGGGCCACGCTCATGTCGTGCTGCTGCCCCATCTGGGGTCAGCCACGCTGGAGGCCCGGCAGGACATGGGCGACCGGGTGATCACCAACATCCTTACCTTCCACAACGGTCACCGGCCCCCGGACCGGGTGATTCCGGACATGCTCTGAGGCCTCGCGCTTGACGCCCCCCAAAACCTTGGGTTGGTAGGCGGTCAAGTAGCGTTTCGGGGTGGGACCATGACAATCGGATTGAACAAGGCGGCGCGAGCCGCCCTGTCGCGGCGCGGCCTGCTGGCCGGAACGGTGGCGCTGGCGACTGCGGCGGCCTTGCCGCCCGGCGTGGCGCGGGCCCAGGGC